>JBBSBS010000059.1:0-21745 GCA_038251045.1 Aggregatilineales bacterium
CAGGGCGATATAGAAGTAGGGCGCAGAAATGAGGCGGTCTGTTTGGGCGTAAATGAGTTCCAGTAGATCGTCGAAGGCGATGGTGAAGTTGACCGCTTGGCTGACTTGGCTGAGTACATCCAGTTCGCGTACCCGGCGTTCCAACGACTCGACGACCTGCGCCCGTTCAACCGCGACCGCTAATTGTCCGGTCACATTCTGGATGAAGCGTAGTTCCTCAAATCCATAGCGACCATTCTCGGTTCGCGATGCACCAATAGCGACAAAGCCGACGAGTTCCTTACGACCACGCAGCGGAACGAGTACGAGTGTTTTCAAGATGCCCAGACGTGATTTTTCGGAAAGGAGTTCAGGTTGCCAGGCACGACCCGGTTCCAGATAAATCTGTTCGTTTTTATCCAACAGGCCAATTAACGAGCTGGCAATGTCAAAGCGTACATCCGTCTCGGGTTTTGGATTACCGTAAGCCGTATATTCCCCAACCGGACGATTGGGCAGGAATAAGAATACGCTGCTGGGATTGAGCGTTTGTCTTAATTCGTCTCGGTAAGATTCAAATAATTGGTCGAGTGTTTCTAGCGATGTCAGCTTTGCCGCAAAATTTTCCACACGTTCCTGATAGTTGGTGCGTTTGCGGAAGTAGATGGCGTTAATGCGTTCTTGCAATGCATTACGAACCGGCAAGAAGAAAACAGCCAGAACGAAAATGGTCAGGGCAATGACAAACTGGTTGCCCTGTAATGCAAGTGCCTGATTGGTGAACAAACTCGCACCAAAAACGATGAGGAAGTAGCCCAGCACCAATGCGATTAACATGATGCCATACGTAACGCTCTGGCTGATGAGACGATCCGTATTTACACGGCGGTATTGCAACACGGCATAGGCCAGCGCAACCGATGGCATGACGAAAAACGGCATAGTCGCCGAGGTATTTATGTTGAAGATAGGTGTATTGAAGACGTTCCGCAGCAGTTCGTCCACAATCCAAATGAAGAGTGGGGCAGTCATCAATGCGAGGCCAATGAGCACACTATTGGCTTGGTCACGGATGGCAGGCGATGCCGCGTTGGCACGACGCTGGATAAGGTTAAATGCCAGCACAATCAGCATAAGTACTGCATAGAAAACGCCGGGTTGCCATGTGTCAGGAAAACTATAGGGTGTGGGTGGAAACAGAAACAGAAATACGCCGAATAAGAGTATCGGGATATTGAGCGCAAATGGCAGCCACTTAAACCACAGATAGCGATAGGTAATGTTCAAGCGAGTAGGAAAGACTAATGCCAGCGTACCCAGCGATCCGCCAATGGTGAGTGTTGCTAAGAGCCACGGCAAGAGCGCAGTGTAGGTGTTATTGACGGCGAATAATCCAGCCATGAATACGCCGAAGCTAATGGAGAAAAGGGCTGTCAGTTGGGCGGCTGATTGTTGGGGACGCAAGAACGCGACAGCCATGCCCAACAGTACCAATATAAGGCCGCCTATAAACGGGATACTAAAGTCGGCAATAAAGTCCGTATCGGACAGGCTGCCCAATGTGAAATTGAGCGTGCAACTGCTGGAACCGTTTTTGATGATGTCGCAGTAACCGGGCTCAACTTTGCCAGAATCCGGTCTCTGAAATTCAACCTCAACCGTGTCGCCGACTTGCAGGCTTCCAAGAATATTTAGGAAATTCGAACGGGCAGCATCATAATTACCGGGAGAAGGTAACAGGATCTGTCCATTTATTTTCGTGATTTCATCACGGAGTTGCAGACCAGCGTTTAAGCCCACCCATTCCCCGGCACCGATGGGGCGTGACCCGTCTACTGTTAGATAGGGACTCAACATCGCACCAAAAAATGGCTTCTGTCGCCACTGCAATGCGCTGATAAGGAAAACGAAAAGGGTAATAATTGCTACCGTACCGACTGCCATACTAACGTAAAATGGCAAACGATACATTAGTTTCGAGGTAGTTACATATGGGCTGATGGGGTCAGCAGCCGCATCAGAATTCGGGCTTTGCTTGGACGCGAGGCTGCTCATCCATTCCCTCCGCAATGCACATCTATCATTTCGATATTGTAACACAGCTTTTGAATGAGGATGTTGGAATAAATTAACTTTTGGTTTGATTTGCGTTTCAGCCTCATTCGATAAGCCATTTGGTAATGGTTCTCTGTTATAATCGGGTTAAATTTATGCGATACCCACCTTCATGAAAGGAGGCGGAACAGCATGGCTACAACAGCAATTCGTGTGCTTATTGCCAAGCCCGGTTTGGATGGGCATGATCGTGGTGCAAAAGTGATTGCACGCGCTTTACGGGATGCCGGTATGGAGGTCATTTATACAGGTCTGCGCCAAACACCCGAAATGATTGCCGAGGCGGCTCTGCAAGAAGATGTCGATGTGGTTGGCTTGAGTATTTTGAGTGGCGCACATATGGCACTTGTCCCGCGCATCCGGCAGGAAATGAATGCTAATGGGCTTGAAGATATATCTTTGCTGGTGGGCGGTATTATCCCCGATGAAGATGTCGATACCTTGCGTGAACTGGGGGTATCTGGCGTATTTGGCCCCGGAACCAGTACTGAGGACATAATCAAGCACATTCATTCATTAATGGGTGCGCGTCAGTCATGATGGAATTGGCAGAGTTGCTACGCGCTGGTGACCGTAGGGCGCTTGCCCGATTGCTCACCGCAGTCGAGAATGAGCGTGATGGTGTGTCGGTGGCATTGGCAGCGCTGTACCCATATACCGGACATGCTTGGGTCATAGGCATGACGGGCGCACCCGGAACAGGCAAAAGTTCACTGGTTACGGAACTCGCCAAAGCGTATCGCAAGCAGGGCGAATCGGTTGCTATCCTCGCCGTTGACCCGACCAGCCCCTTCACAGGCGGGGCGATCCTCGGTGATCGTATCCGCATGCGCGAGCTTTCCGGAGACAAAGGGGTCTTCATTCGCAGCATGGCGACACGCGGCAGTTTAGGCGGTTTGGCACGGGCGACACGGGATGCGATTCGGCTGTTGGATGCGGCAGGGTTTGATCGGGTGCTCGTGGAAACAGTTGGCGCCGGGCAAAGCGAAGTTGATATTGTCCGTGCGGCTTATACCACGGTTGTGATTGAAGCATCGGGGTTAGGTGATGATGTGCAGGCCATCAAGGCCGGTATCCTCGAAATTGCTGATGTGCTGGTGGTCAATAAGGCGGATCGACCGGGTACGGATAATACAGTGAAGGCGCTGCGCACCATGCTCGAATTGGGGCATCCGGCTTCACGCGAACACATTGTGACGCATCACAACAAAATGATGGCTGTCGAAGAATCACTCACCACACCCAACCACGATTTCTGGCTGCCGCCTGTAATTCGGACGGTAGCCATCGAGGGTGAGGGTATCAATGAATTGGTGGCGGCTATCGAGTCGCACCGGCAGTATTTATCCGAGGCTGACCGCATGCACATGCTGGAGCAGCAGCATATCCAGATGGAACTGGTTGACCGGGTTCGAGAAGAATTGGTCAAGCAGTTGTTTTTGACCGTACCAACGGATGCTTTGTTGGATGTGGTTAATCAAGTACAGTCCCGTTCACTTGATCCACAGACCGCTGTGAACCAACTGTTAGCATTTCAACAGGTAAACGTGGCAAAATAGGGATCGGCGGCGGGGGTTGCTGTATAGTGACCCGTTGTATGGTTTCAATCACTCAAAATATAGACACAGTGCGAGGTGCTAGTTATGGAGGGCGTGTTGGAAAAAGTTCCAGGTACGACCTATGTTCGAGACACGGATACTCACCGGGTGGCAGAAAGTGGTCATTATGGACGTATCATGTTGTTTGCGGGGTCTGCTTCCCAGAAGGTGGCTGCGGAAATTGCCGAGGAGCTAAAGTGTCCTCTAGGTTCTTATGAGCGTATCGTATTCCCGAATGAGAACATCTTTATTCGCCTGAAGGAAAGTGTGCGCGGTCAGGACGTGTATCTCATCCAGAGCATGACGACACCGCTGCACGACAACATCATGGAAATGCTGATCATGATCGATGCCCTCAAGCGTGATTCTGCCGGACGCATCAATCTGGTTGTGCCCTATATGTCTTATACGCGGTCGGACAAGAAAGATCAGCCACGTGTGCCCATTACAGCGCGTTTGATGGCGAATATGATGGAAGTGGCGGGTACAGATCGCTACATTACGGTTGATTTGCATGCCGGACAAATTCAAGGGTTCTTCAATATCCCCGGTGATGCCCTGACTGCTTTTCATTTAATGAGCGATTATGTAAAGGAAAAGCAGATTCCTGATCTAGTCGTGTGTGCCGCTGATCTGGGATTTGCCAAAAAAGGCCGCAACTGGGCGGAAAAACTGGAAGCGCCGCTCGCATTGGTTGAGAAACGCCGCATCTTTAACACCGGACAGGCTGAAGCATTGGCAGTAATCGGTGAAATCGAAGGCAAGAACGTTCTGCTGGTTGATGATGAGGTTTTAACCGGTGGCACGATTGTGAAGGCCGTTGAAGCCATCCGCAAGTATGGCGCGAAAGATGTATATCTGGTGTTTACTCACGCGCTGTTGAGAGATAAAGCCTTTGATTATCTCAACGATCTAGGGTTGAAAGAAATCATTACCACCAACACCGTTCCCTTGCCGCCTGACAAAATTTTACCCAATATGAAAGTGCTTTCAGTCGCACCGATGTTGGCTGAGGTCATATTGCGGTCACATCAGGGACGCAGTGTCGGCGCATTGTTCAACGAGTAGTGCCGTAAACAGATATGGTCGGGTTCTGCCCGAATAGGCTGATTTCGAGCGATTGAATACGTTCCAAATAACTGAACTTTAGCAGATGGGGGGTGCTGGTCAAGATGGCTATGCGCCCATCATCGGTGATGATACGTTCCATTTCAGCGCAAACTTGGTGATAAAAAGATCCTAAATCCTCATTCACAAAAGTTTGTCGTCCCCACGGCAGGTTGGTAACAATCCGTTTGTTACTGCTGTCACGCAGCGGCAGAACACGGGCATCCCATTGCTCAACCTCTCCTTGTACGGTAGCGTCCTTCATATTTTGGCGGGTCGCCTTAATCGCTTCAGGGTCGTTATCACCGCCCTGTACGGCTGCCCCCATCAGCGCCGCTTCAATCAGAATTGTGCCCGAACCGCAGCAGGGATCGAGTAAACGCTGACCCGCTTGTACATCTACCAGACGAAGCATAGCAGCGGCGACGGTAGGCTTGAGCGCACCGGGACGCTCGACCATTTTATACAGGCGTTCGTGTTGGGCGTGCTGTCCAAACCGGATACCAACAATCGCATCTTCATGTTCGATGAACACCCGAATGTTGAGGTTTGCGTCACGGTCATCGGCTGTATACATCCACTTGTGTTTAAAGGTTATCGATTCCGCAACGCTGGCTTTGACTTCATCAGCGGTATAGTTGCGTTTGCCGATGAAGCTGACACTGACCGAGAATACAGTTTGTTCAGGTATGGGACGAACTGTGCTAATCTCAGCCGCTGCCTGTGCCACGTCCAGATGATCGCTCCAAGTATTGAACTGCGCTAACATATCACGGGTGTGCAGCACACCATCCCAATGACCGACCGTCAGATATACATCGTCAACTGTTCTCAGGCCGAGGAGTAGGGCGAGCGAATCGGTACATTCAGCGTTGATGCGGCGGTAGCTAGTACCGGTGACGGTCACGCCTGCCAGTTCAGCCATTTCAGCAGCACTGATTGATTCCAGCCCACGAGTAGTAAGTGCGAATATGTTCGTCAATTAGAAGCCTTTGCTAATTTCGTTGAGGTGCGCTAACGCAGCGGCGTTGAGGATTACTTCAACTGCTCCGGTTATGGTGACGATTGGATTATAAAGGATGATGTTAAGTGTCACATATCCTAAGCTCGTATAAAGGATATTTAAGTCCTTATCTCGTCTTATTTACGTAACATTAATAGGTTTCAATGTTCAAGGTAGTATAGCCTGTATTATAATCGCCCTAGGGATTCCCGTAGACACAATTCATATAATCGCCTAAACCTGTGCTTATCCGATTGTGTTATAATCTCGTCTCGTATTGCCATACCTTAAGCAGGTTGAAGATTGAGGCAACAATGTTCAAAAGTCTTGTAAAAATGGTCGCGGGCGACCCGATTGAGAAGGCGCTTTCCCGCTACCGTGAAGTTGTCGTGCGCATTAACGCGCTCGAACCCGAAATACAACAACTATCTGACAGTGAATTGCGGGCAAAAACAGATGAGTTTAAAGCTCGGCTAAAGGATATTACGGATCCGGTTGATCTGAAAAAAGCGCTTGACGAATTGTTGGTCGAAGCTTATGCAGTCGTGCGTGAAGCTGCACGGCGAACGATTGGTTTGCGGCCTTATGATGTGCAGTTGATCGGCGGTATGGTACTGCATCAAGGACGCATCGCTGAAATGAAGACCGGTGAAGGTAAGACACTGGTTGCCAGTCTTCCGCTGTACCTGAATGCTCTTACTGGCAAAGGCGTTCACCTCGTAACACCGAACGATTACCTGAGTAAGTTCGGTGTGCAGCAAATGGGGCCGATTTATAACGCGTTGGGTATGAGTGTTGCTGTTATCCAAAGCAAAGGCGACAACCCCGACCCGGATGCAGGTTCCTTTATGTTTGACCCGTTGTTTCAATCAGCGGACTCACGTTATCAAAACCTGCGTCCAAGCAAACGACGCGATTGTTATTATGCCGATATTACCTACGGCACGAACAATGAATACGGCTTTGATTACCTGCGGGATAATATGGTTGTCGAACTCGACCAGATGGCGCAGCGGCAGGATTTGTATTTTGCCATCGTTGACGAAGTCGATAATATTCTGATTGACGAAGCGCGTACACCACTTATCATTTCCGGCCCCTCGGATGAACCCTCGGATTACTACAAACAGTTTGCCCAGTTGGTCAAAATACTCAAACCCAGCAGCGATCAGAGTATGGATGACAAAGAACCCGATGGCGATTACGTACTGGACATTAAAGATCGTATCGTCTATTTGACCGAACAAGGTGTCGAAAAGATCGAGCGCCGGTTGGGGATTGAGCAACTCTATCATCCCAACAATTCAGAGATGATCCCTTATCTAGATAACTCCCTGCGGGCTATGACACTTTATCATCGCGATAAAGAATACGTGTTACAGCAGGGACGTGATGGCGTGGAAATTGTCATTGTTGACGAATTCACGGGTCGTTTGATGCACGGTCGCCGCTTCTCTGAAGGGTTGCATCAGGCGATTGAAGCCAAAGAAGGGGTCAAAATTCGCCGCGAAAACCTGACGCTGGCGACCATTACTTTCCAGAATTTCTTCCGTATGTACGACAAGCTGGCAGGCATGACCGGTACGGCGCTGACCGAGTCAGAAGAATTCGAGAAGATCTATAACCTTGATGTTGTAGCAATCCCCACGAACTTGCCTATTATCCGTAAAGACTTTGAAGACCTCATTTATATGAATGAGCAGGTCAAGTTCAAAGCAGTTGTGGATGAAATCAAAGAACGCAATCAATGCGGTCAACCCGTTCTGGTGGGTACAGTTGCTATCGAAACATCGGAGCGACTGAGCAAGGCATTGGAACGCGCCGGAGTGAAACATGAAGTCCTGAACGCCAAGCAGCATGAACGGGAAGCCGGTATCATTGCCCAAGCCGGACGTTTTGGTGGCGTAACCATCGCTACGAACATGGCGGGTCGTGGTGTTGATATTTTGTTGGGCGGTAATCCGGATGGTATCGCTCGCGAAAACCTGCGTAAGGCGGGGATTGACTTCGCTACTATGACCCCCGAACAGTGGCAGGAAGCATTTAACGAGGCTGAAACCCATTGTGAGGAGGAGCGTCAGAAAGTGCTGGAGCAGGGCGGTTTGTTTGTACTGGGTACAGAACGCCATGAAGCCCGTCGTATTGACAATCAGCTGCGTGGTCGCTGCGGTCGTCAGGGTGATCCCGGTGAGTCGCGCTTCTATCTGAGTCTGGAAGATGACCTGATGAAGCGCTTCGGTGGTGATCGCGTGAAGGGCTTTATGTCGTGGGCAAATATCCCTGAAGACGAACCGATTGAACACCGCATGATTAGTAATTCCATCGGGCAGGCGCAGGTGCGTGTAGAAGGTTATAACTTCGACATGCGCAAGCGCGTGTTGGAATATGATGATGTTGTAAACAAACAGCGTGAAGTCATTTATGCCCAGCGCCGCGATGTTTTACGGAAAGAAACGATGCGTGAGGACTATACTAAAATCCTCGAAAACGCCATCATTGGTCTAGTTGACGAATATACCCCGGACGATCTATCGCCGGATGAGTGGGATCTGGAAGGGCTGTATCGCCGCGCTCTGGCGATTTTCCCGGTTCCTGAACACATCAATCCTGATACGATGTCTGGTGAGGGCGTTGAAGAAATCGAAGGAATGCTGCTGGCAGCCATCAACGAAGCTTATGACCAAAAGACAGCCGAGCTGGGCGATGAGATGATGCCCAAGGTCGAAAAGTGGGCTATGCTCCGCGCGGTAGACCAGCATTGGCAGCATCATTTGACGGATCTTGATGTCTTGCGTGAAGGTATTGGTCTGATGTCCGTGGCACAGCGCGACCCCTTGGTGGAATACAAGCGTGAGTCCTTTAGCATGTGGCAAGGGATGATGGATGAGATTCGTAAACAGGCTGCTTATCAATTGTTGACGGTTCAGGTTGCGCCGCGTCCGGTACGCCGTCAGCAAAACATTCAGCTAAGCAGACCCATGATTACGAATGCAACCAATGGTGGCGGGAGTGGGGCTGCCGCCGCACGCCCTGAACCAGTTCGTTCCCAGATCAAGTTAGGGCGAAATGACCCGTGCTGGTGTGGCAGTGGCAAGAAATATAAAAATTGCCATCTGAAGGAAGATCAGGCTAAAATTAAGTAAAATTCGGTTGATGAGGTATCAGCAGGTTCAGTCGGCTGACCTCATCAACCTTTCTGTTTCATGACCGTTCGTAACAGTGGCGTTATTGGATGGGGTTTGCCGAATGACTCGCATGGATGTTGCACCACGTTTGGGAGATGATCTTGAGCCGAAAATGGTTGAGTTCCTTCATGAAAAGGTAAATTCCTTTATCAAGTGGGATCTCGTCCGCTTTTTCCACGATAATCCGCACACCGCAGATACAGCCGAGAATATCGCTCGTTATACCGGGCGTGATATTCTGGCGATCAGTGATGATCTGGCAGAGTTGGTGGGCGCGGGTGTTCTGGTTGGTCAAATGGTTGCTGGTCGGGCGATTTATATGCTTGCAGAAGATAGCCAGATGCGCGAAATGGTTAATACATTCGTACGCGCCTGCGATGACCGGATGTTCCGTGTAAAGGCCATCTACCACGTTATCCGCAGTATGCGTTGAACCGGGGTAGGTTATAGGGCGTGGCAGCAGTCTCAATCAGCCAGTTTCTCACCTTGTACTTGTGGTTTCCGCTGGCATTCGTGCTGGCGTTTGTGCTGCTTATTGCCCGCTTTTACCAGCGATTTGCGATGGAACGCACCTTTTTCGAATGGTTCACATTTCCTATTCTGTTGTTTGGCGCAGGCATTATGCGTTATGCCAGCATTGGTCACCTCGCCGGTGATTTGGCGGGGGATGCTCTGATAGGATTGGCAGGTGTCACACTGCTGGGGATGTCACTGTTCTTATATTACCGGATGACGCAAAATCGCTGAATGGGGGTGTGGTGGTGATAGGCGGCTTGTTTGCCCTGATGGGGCTGTTTTCTATCGCCATTACGCTGGTGGTGTTGGGGTTGCTCAGTAAGCGATTAGGCAAAGTTACCCGTGCTCCGCGTTACTATCGCGGCTTTTTTTTGGCAGCTGTCCTTCTTGGGGTAAGCCTGGTTATTCGTCTGGTCAACCTGCTTCAGTCGCACATACCTTCTGCCGATGACCCTACTGCTATAATTCTATATGTTGGCTTACCCGCTTTTGCGCTTACTATTAGTCTAATAATCGCGTGGCGTTATTGGAGTTGGTTGTTAGCTGAACGTGGCTAATGTTAATATAGGCTAAAGAGTTACCTCGGTTGAACCTTATGGGGGCGTAATTTGACAGACGATCAGCTCCGGCTCACGATGCAGGAATTGCCGAAAATTGAACTGCACCGCCATCTGGAAGGCTCTATTCGTTTGTCAACACTGGCAGATGTAGCCCAAGAATATGGCATTGAAATGCCTGAATATGATATTGAGCTGCTCCGTCCGTTTGTCCAGATGATGCCCTCAGAGGCTCGTAATTCACAACATTTTCTCGCAAAGTTTATGACCATACGCCAGTTCTTCTTGTCCGGTGATGTAATTCGACGGATGGTGCATGAAGTTGTTGAGGATGCAGCTATCGATAATGTAAAATATCTTGAGCTGCGTTTCACCCCGCGAGCGTTATCCAATATCATTGACTGTGCGTTTGAAAATGTAATTGAGTGGGTTTCCACCGAAGCTGTGGCTGCTGCGGCTCAATATGATATTCAAGTGCGTTTGATTGTCTCGGTTAATCGCCATGAAAGCATCGCCATTGCTGAAAGAACACTCGATGCTGTGCTGGCCTATCGCAGCCCGTATGTCGTGGCTGTTGATCTGGCGGGTAATGAGGAAGAATTTCCAGCAGAACCGTTTCAACCTTTTTTTGAACGGGCGAAGGATGCGGGTTTGGGTGTAACCGTTCATGCAGGAGAGTGGGGCGCGTTAGAAAATATTCGGTCTGCGGTGACGATGTTGAAAGCCGACCGCATCGGGCATGGTGTACGTGCAATAGAAGATTTGGGGCTGTGCGATTGGTTGATCGAGCGGGGCATTGTACTTGAAATTTGCCCAACCAGTAATGTTCATAGCGGTGCAGTTGCCGATTGGTCGCAGCACCCCATTAATCAACTACATCATCATGGGGTTTTGACCACCTTGAATACCGACGATCCCTTGGTGAGTGACATCACATTGACTGATGAATTTGTGCGGGGTGTGGAATTGATGTCGTTGACGGTGAATGACATCAAACGCCAAACATTGAATGCTGCGCGCGCTGCTTTTTTACCCGCTGCCGAACGCGATGCACTGGTCTCGCAATTTGAATACGCTCTGGGCATAATACCTTCTTAGTTACAACGCACTCCTAGCATAAAGGCGCTTCCATGCTTCAGATTGGCGATATTCGCATTCACATGATTAACGAGTCGCTTATCAAGGTTGATCCGGGCGGGGCATTCGGCCTTGTTCCGCGCGTATTGTGGTCGCCGTTGCTGCCACCGGATGAAAACCATCTTGTGCCGATGATTCAAAACTGCCTTCTTGTACAGGTAGACGGTCACAATATACTGATCGATACCGGTCATGGCGAGAAGATGAGCGATAAGCAAAAAGGGTTCATTCATCTGCAACAACCGAACGGCAAATTGGTGGAGGCGTTGGCGCGGCTTGATCTGATGCCTTCTGATATTCACCTCGTTATTGACACTCACTTGCATGGCGATCATGCCGGCGGCAACACCCGATATGATGATGCAGGGCAAGTCGTGGCAACTTTCCCCAATGCCAGCTATGTGGTACAGCGTCGTGAATATGAGGATGCAATGAATCCCAATGAACGCACGCGCGCGACCTATCTGCCTATGAATTATCAGCCGGTGTATGAGTCGGGGCAGATGCGACTACTTGATGGCGATACAGAAATTTTCCCCGGCATCACCGGACATGTTACCAGCGGGCATACCCCGGCACATATGAGTATCCGTCTGGAGAGTAAGGGGCAGCAGGCACTATTTGTGTGTGATATGGCGAGTTATGCGATTCACTTTGAACGCTTGGGCTGGATGACGGGTTATGATGTCGAACCGTTGGTCACGCTAGAAACCAAACGCCATTGGCAAAAGTGGGCTTTGGAAACCGGCGCACTGCTGATATTTGCTCATGACTCACAGCGTCCGCTTGGGCATTATGTGATGGGTGAAAATGGGAAAGCCTCGGTAGTACCGGTGTCGGTGAATGAGCCGTTTGTTTAACATGGCTTAAGGCGGAGTTACAAAAAGCAGATGTGAATAAGATGATCGCATCTGCTTTTCTGAATTGGCTGGATTGTCTGCTCACACCCACTTAGTGTCGTTCTTGCCACTCTGCAATAGTATTGGCAAGAAACTCGCGAATATCATCGTCGCTTACATCACTTACAGCATCAAAATATTTGCCATCGACCTCAATACTTACCCCCCCACCCGGCGCAGGGTAAATATGAATGCTGCGTCCGGCATGTTCTCCTGTGTGTCGCAGTTTATGCTGGAGGTACGCTTCGATTGCACCTGCGATATTAATTTCTGGAACCGGTGGCAGATCCGCTTTTTGACCCCGCTTCAGCCTTTGCATTGGGTTATCGTCCAACTTGAAACTGGGCAAATCCCCCGGCATCTTGCCATCCACAGTAACAGGGGGTGGTGGCAGCGGTTTTTTAGGAGCAAGGAACGAGGGTTCTGTTGGCGACATTAAATCGGTAAGTGCCAGCGGCGGCTCAGAACCTGAGGTGGATGCTTCACCAGTCACATCAGCGTCAGCCGGTTCTGGCGAGGCAGCCACAGATTTGTTGACCAGTTGACCCACTTCACGCATCAGTTTGTTGAATCGCTCTTTGAACTCGGCGTTCGCATTGATGTTTTGATAGGCGTTGTCACCCATCTGCACAATCAGCTTGCCATCCATCACATCCCGCAAAATACTCATCACTTCGACCGCTTCGGTTGGGTTGCCATCTTTGAGTGTTATGGCAAAGGTTCCCTTGCGTGCTGCCCGCATAGGTGGCGCGGCAGGTGCGGATGGCGCCGGTGGGATGGGCTTGGCGACCGGCGCAACCTCAGGTGTATGCATGAGCATATTTAAGTCCGGCATATCCATTGTGCTGCTGGTATAGCTGGGATCGGTTGTGAAGCTGGGCGAAACCATTTCTGCTAGCTTTTTTTGGGCGCGGCGGCGGCGGACGTACACTAATGCTGCAATAGTGGCGATCAGCAGCAGCGCCACGAAACACATCATACTCAGGATGCTGCTGACGAATGGTTGGCCCAGAAATTCTGTAAGGTCACTCGACATAACTTATTTCTCCGGCTGACATTGCGGACAGTAGTGGGTTCCACGCTGGGCGACCCGTATTTTGACAATCGGTGTGCCGCAGTTCAGGCAGGGTTCGCCCTCGCGGTCGTACACATAGAAATGATCCTGTGACTGGCCTTTTGTGCCGTCTGGTTTCCTGTACCAATTAATACTCGCTCCCTGATGTTCTATGCCTTCATTGAGCACATCACGTATCGTTCCATATAAGCAATCGACTTCGGCGGCGGTCAGACTGTCCGCGCTGCGTTGGGGGTGAATACCTGCCCGATGAAGCGCCTCATCCGCATATATATTGCCCACGCCTGCAATGAACGATTGGTCGAGGAGCAGCGATTTAATCAGCTTACTGCGCCCCTTCAGTTGTTGGCTCAGTACAGCGGTTGTAAAATCTGCTTCTAATGGTTCCGGGCCAAGCTGAGGTGTAATTTCATCAATTGACCCTGCTAGATACACACGCCCAAAGCGCCGCGAGTCAGAAAAGCACAATTCTTCGCCATTATCCAAACCCAGTCGCAAACGCACCCACCGGTCTTCAGGCGGTTGATTCTCCGGCGCGGCGACGAATAACCGCCCGGTCATTTTCAGGTGAATTGCCAATATATCGTGGTCAAGTTCACAGAGTATATATTTGGCGCGGCGGGTTATGGCCTGTACGGTTTGCCCTGTGATGCGGGCGCTGAATTGTTCGGCGCTGGGTGTTTGAATGACTTTCTCCCGATCATACCATACACTGTCGATGCGTCTTCCAACAAGCGGTTCGCGCAATCCTCGTACGACGGTTTCGACCTCTGGTAATTCTGGCATAATGTTATTGTAATCCGATTCTTGTTTTATGTGTGTTTAGTATAAAGCAGCGGCGTGGGAAATAAGTATGACCGACCTTAGTAACAAGTGAATCAAAATACCCCCACCGTAAGGCAGGGGCATTTTTTTTGCAAGCGACTGAGGGCAGTCGTTACTTCATTGATTCATCGCTAATCATCATGTCGCCGATGGTGTGAACCAGCAGGAAGTGTTCCACGTCTGTGCGCAGCGCGGTACAGGCGGGGTCTTCACTTGCCAATTCGCCGGTGGGCAGGGCGCTCATTGCGTCCATCGAACCCATTGCATCAGGTGTTGCTTCAGCCATTGACCCATCATCCATCATCATGCTGCCCAGATATTCGTCGATGATTTCTTTATTGGTCTTGCCCATCATATCGCTCATCATCATTTCTTCGCTTTGCATCGAGTCCATTTCTTCCTGTGTCATGTTCTGTTGCATAGCCATCATCATGGACATGATGTTTTCGAGCAGGGGCTTATATTCACCAAATTCAATATTCGGGGCTGCACCAGTATTTTTTTCCATATTCGTCAGGTAATCGTAACGATGCTCGGCAACCAATAGTAGTGTGACCAATGTTGAGTCGCAGGTGAGCGGCTTGTCTTGGGCACGGGTGATACGCGCCGTACCGGGTGCAAAGATTGCGAAAGCAAAGGCAGCAACTGCGACCACAGAAAATAGTCGGTAAAAAGTACGCATTTTCATCTCCTTAGTGAAGCGATTGGACACTTTTGTTTTAGGCGAGTTAATTGACATTGATGTGTTGATCAATCAGCGCTAAAACAACCTAAGCTTATGATTTACTTGTTACCAAAGCCTTCCGAAAGTCTTACCAAAGTCTTACGTGAAATTATCACATCGGACCGCCCCACAGGTTTGAAAGTGTTATAATGTTTTCCACAGTTCAAGGGATCATTAATGAAGCCGTCAAAATCTTTTTTCTCCAACATGAGTTTCGGCGCAATTGCAATCGCGTTCTTTTTTATGGTTGTGGCAATCCTTGATGGAATCACATTCTTAGCTGTGCGTAATGCTGTACTCTCTGTTACATGGATGTTGGTCGCCATCTGGTGTCAACGTGAGGCTCGTTAGCCCAACTGCCGATTATTTCGGACAGTGATAAGTGTTATAATCGCCCGTATAACAGATGTTCTCTCCATCCACACATATTGCTCATAGATTTTGGAATTTGAACCTGCATGACGGATCAAAACTTTGTACATCTTCACGTTCATACTGAATACTCACTGCTGGATGGCCTAAGTCGTATTGATCGGCTGGTCGAGCGTGCCAAAGAACTCAACATGCCATCGTTGGCGATTACCGATCATGGCACGATGTTCGGTATTATGGATTTTTACCGGACGGCAAAAGGCGCGGGCATTAAACCCATTATTGGCGTAGAAGCGTACATGGCACGGCGTTCGATGCATGACCGCGATGCCAAGCTGGATAAGCGCCCGTATCACATGCTGCTGCTGGCAAAGAACCAGACTGGCTACAAAAATCTACTAAAACTGGCGAGTGCTGCCCAGCTAGAAGGTTATTACTATCGCCCACGTATTGACCGTGAAATGTTGGCTGCCCACTCCGAGGGATTAGTCGCCACCAGCGGCTGCCTCGCCGCGCAGATTCCATCGTTGATTATGGAAGATCGAGATGATGAGGCGCGTGAGCAAATCGGCTGGTATCAAGATGTTTTCGGCAAGGAGAACTTTTATCTCGAACTTCAGCAGCACGACATTCCGGAACTCGAAAAGCTGAATAAGTGGCTGGTGGAATATGAGAAAACCAACCATACCACTGTGCCTTTGGTTGCCACCAATGATGTCCATTATGTCTTAGATACCGATTACGATCCTCACGATACGCTGCTGTGCATCCAGACCAGCGCCCTCAAGACCGATACTGACCGCCTACGGATGTCTGATCCCAGTTATCATCTGACGAGCCAGCAGGAGATGTATGGCTTCTTCGGGAATATTGCGCCGCAAGCGCTTTCAAACACACTCAAAATAGCCGAGATGTGTGAAATCAATCTGGATGACAAAGAATATCACCTGCCGGTTTTTCCCGTTCCTCCCGGATATGATTCAACCAGTTATATGCGTTACCTGTGCGAAAAGGGGATGCGTTGGCGTTATGGCAGTCGTGCCGATGATGCCTTTATGCGGGCGCGGCTTGACCGTGAACTCGGCATCATTGGTGATATGGGTTTCAATACCTACTTCTTGATCGTGTGGGATTTATGTCAGTTCGCCCGCCATGCCGACATCTGGTGGAACGTGCGCGGTTCAGGTGCAGGCAGTTTGGTCGCATATACATTGGGCATCACCAACATTGATCCCATTCAAAACAATCTGCTATTTGAACGATTTTTGAATCCGGGTCGTGTCAGTATGCCCGATATTGATATGGACTTCCCCGATGACCGCCGCGAAGAAATGATTTATTACACGGCGCGGAAGTATGGCCAGGACAAGGTTGCGGCGATTATCACCTTCGGAACGCTGGGTGCGAAGGCCGCTGTGCGTGACGTGGGGCGTGCCCTCAATGTGCCTTTGGAAATCGTTAATCAAGCGGCGCGGCTTATTCCAACTGAACCCAAGCCTAAGCCGATTATGACCTATGTTGAAGAAAACCCCGAACTGAATCAGATGTATAAATCGAATGGCGAGATCAAAAAGATTGTGGATATCGCTGTTCATCTGCAAGGGGTCAACCGCCATGCTTCTACACATGCCGCAGGTGTGATCGTTGCCGATAAACCATTGGTTGAATATCTGCCGCTGCATCGCCCGACCAAAGTGGAAAAAGAAGATGGCGACGGCAATACCGAAAATCCACTGAAAGCCGTTACTCAATTCCCGATGGAAACTTGCGAGTCGATCGGCCTGCTCAAAATCGACTTCCTCGGTTTGTCCACGCTGACGATTATGCGTCGGGCATGTGATCTGATTGAACGCTATCACGGCATCAAGTTTACTATGGATAACATTCCGTACCGCCCGACCGGTGACCCGCAAGTTGACCGGCAACTGAAAGAGTCATTTGAACTGATGGGACGCGGCGAAACAGTCGGCATTTTTCAGGTTGAAGGTTCAGGTATGCAGCAAATGCTGCGCGATATGCGACCGACCAAATTTGAGCATATTATTGCCGCCGTATCGCTTTACCGCCCCGGCCCGATGGAATTTATTCCCTCATATAACAAGCGCCTGCGCGGTGAAGAAGAAATCCAATATCGCCACGATTTGCTTCAGCCTATTCTTGAAGAGACGATGGGTATCATCGTTTATCAGGAACAGCTCATGCAAATTGCGGGCAATTTATTTGGCTATGAATTGGGCGAAGCGGATCTCATGCGCCGTGCGGTCTCTAAGAAAAAGGCCAAAGACCTCAAGCAGCATCGTGACATTTTTCTTGAACGTGGCCCGGAGCATGGCGTCGATCTTGATTCTGCAAATAAAATATTCGACGACATTGAATTTTTCGCGAATTACGGGTTCAACAAATGTTTGGTCTATGAGACTGAAATCGTGGATGCTGACACAGGTCGTCTCGTCAAAATCGGCGATGTGGCGACGGGCAAAGTTCATGTAGAACGGACGTTGACCTGTGATATAGACACGTTGCGCATGAAACCGGGGAAAATCACTGCGGCAATGGCAAACGGTATTAAGCCTGTTTATCGTCTGACGACCCAACTTGGTCGCCAAATAGAGGCCACAGATAACCATCCATTTTACACATTTGATGGGTGGCGTAATCTAGGTGATTTGACGATTGGTGAGCAGATTGCCGTGCCAAGACGGGTTGAAGTGAGCGGAAAAAATGATTGGTCAGACCATGAAATAATCGTATTAGGGCATTTATTAGCAGAGGGGAATCTAACCAATCCAACCAGCGTTTACTATTACACCAGCGATGAAAGCCAGTGGAAAGATTACTGCGTTAATTTGGAGAAATTCCCCAATATGATCGCCAGTACCCATCAGCGTCGCAATATGTATGATGTCTATGCTAAGAAAATCAATCGTGCAGACGAGAATACAGTTGTAAGCTGGATTGAAAAACTCGGACTCCGCAATACCAACTCTTACACTAAATTTATACCGGATGAAGTATTTGAACTTTCCAATCATCAGATTGGTTTGTTAATTGCGAGGATGTGGGAAGGCGATGGACATATCAACGAAAATGGGGTGAGCGTATATTATGCGACTTCATCGGAACGTATGGTTCATCAAATTCAACACCTTCTGTTGAGATTGGGCACTATTAGCCGTGTACGACGTGTGGAATTCCCATACAAAGAAGGGCGCATTGGCTATCAATTGTTTGTCACAGGTAAGCATAACTTACGTGAATTCTTACTTAACGTTGCATGTTACTTTATCAATGAGGAACGTCATCGAAAATTGGAACGAATGGTGACTGAAACATCTGTATCTTTTACAACAAAAGATGTCGTTCCAATGCAAATACAGACAGTCATCAGAGCCGAGAAACAAAAGTGTGACGTATCATGGGGGCAAGTCGCTCAGGCGAGCGGAGTAGCAGAGCGCCTATTCTACGGGGTATCCCATGTTGCAAAGTCAGGACTTACACATGATGTTGTTGCTCGCGTTGCTGAATATTTCGACTCAAATCAGTTGCGTGCATATGCGGATAACGACATTTACTGGGACAAAATTGTCTCTATCGAATACATTGGTGAAAAGCCTACTTACGACCTGACAATAGAAGGCACTCACAACTTTATCGCCAATGATATTTTAGTTCATAATTCACACGCTGCGGATTACGCTGTCATCACCTGTCAGACTGCCTATCTGAAGGCGCATTACACAGCCGAATATATGACCGCGTTGCTTTCTGTCCACCGCAACGACATCACCAAAATCACGACCTTGCTTAGTGAATGCCGCCGCTTGGGTATTCCTGTGCTGCCACCGGATGTGAATTACAGTGCCCTCGACTTCGACATTCAGAAGCAGCCCGATGGCACACGCGGCATTCGTTTCGGTCTTGTCGCCATCAAAAATGCCGGTCAGGCTGCTCTCATGCCCATCATCAACTCCCGTGAAGAGGGTGGGCCATTTGGCAGTCTGGAAGATTTTTGCCGCCGCGTAGATTTGCGACAGGTGCAGAAACGTACATTGGAAAGTGTGATTAAAGTTGGCGCACTGGATAAGTTTGGCATCCGTTGGCAGTTGGCGGATACGGCCTCGCTGGAACGGATCGTCAACTTCAGTACCGATTATCACCATGCCAAAGAAATCGGTCAGATGAGTATGTTTGGCGAAAGCACAGGTATGTCCGACAAATTGGCGCTGCCGGAAGCCACTGAAGCGACCGACCGTGAAATGCTCAACTGGGAGAAGGAATTACTCGGCTTATACGTTACGGGTCGTCCGGTAGACAAGATTCGTGACTTGCTAGTACGTGCCGATAACACCGCAGATGTGGCGGTCATCAAACGCCCTGAGTCAAACATGAATGGAAAAGGGGTAGCCGTTGCTGGAGAGGTGGTTTCAATCCGCAAGCTTGTCACCAAGAACGGCGACATGATGGCGGTATTTAACATGGAAGACTGGCACGACAGCGCCGAATCGATTGATGTGGTCCTGTTTCCCCGTAGCTGGCAGAAGTTCGGTTCGCTCATCGAAGAAGGCAATGTCATTATGGTCGGCGGTGAACTGGACACCTCCCGTGGTGATCCTCAGGTTAAAGCCGAAACCGTGACCCAGAATTTTAACCTGATGATTCCGACGGATGACTACAAATCAATGGCTGCCCACAATGACCCCCCTGCATGGGCAGTGGATGCGGTAGAAGATGACGATAATGATATGGATATGCCCGAACCACCGCCTGCGCCGCAAGTCGAAGAACCCTCTGCGCCAATGGTTGCGCCTTCGACTCAGGGGGCAGCCGCCGTTCGCACACCAACCGTCGAACCACAGATACAAACGCTGCCTCATACCCAGCACTCGCCGGATTGGATGAGCGCGGAATCACCGGATACTTCTGATCTGGATGATTTGCCTCCATTCAGTGACGATGATGCCAAAGTCATCCCGGAACGCTGGATGATGATTTACTTCCAGCGTTCGGAAGATGCCGAAAAAGACCGTCGCCGCCTGCGCCGCTTGCACGGCGTATTGACGGCATACCCCGGCAAGGATCGGTTCAGTATTGTGCTGGAAGATGGTAAACAAGCATTCAAGATGGAATTTCCGAATGCCACCACAGCTTATTGTGACGATCTGGTGAGCGATTTGCTGACTATTGTAGGAGATGCACGCAATATTGAGCTGTTTGATCGTCCAGATCACGGCTGAAATTTAACATAATCTTCGCTACAATAGGCACGGTTAATTGCACAAATAAGCGCATCGAACAATCATGTGTCGTGTTATCAGTGTGGGCAGGATTGTTCAGCGAACAAGGGATATATCAGGTTATGAAACGTATCGCGGTGATGACCAGTGGTGGCGATAGTCCGGGCATGAATGCCGCTATCCGTGCGGTCGTTCGCACAGGACTTGAATACGATATCGAGGTTTTTGGGATTCGACAGGGCTACTCTGGCATGTTAAATGGTGATTTTCATAAGTTGACTAGCTTTGAAGTCAGCGGTATTTTGCAGCGTGGGGGTACGATTCTTCAAACCGCTCGCAATCTGGATTTTAAAACTCCTGCCGGGCAAACCAAAGGACTGCGCCGCCTGAATGAGTCGGGCATTGAGGGGCTGATTGTGATTGGTGGCGACGGCAGCCTACGCGGTGGCAATACGCTGCATAAATTGGGCTTTCCAGTGGTCGGCATTCCCGCCAGCATTGATAACGACATTGATGTGACCAATACCAGCATTGGTGTGGATACCGCCTTGAACACCATTATCGACTCGCTCGATCGCATCCGCGATACCGCATCGTCGCACACCCGTGCTTTTATCATCGAGGTGATGGGGCGTAACTGCGGTTATTTGGCGATCATCGCCAGTATTGTCGGTGGTGCGGAGATTGTCTCTGTGCCAGAACGAGAAGTCTCTTTGGAAGGCATTCATGATGCCCTTGCGGATGCGTACGTGCGCGGAAAGTCGCACGCCGTGGCGATTATTGCCGAAGGCGTGTCGTATCGAACCACCGATTTGGTCGATTACCTGAACAACAAAACGGATGTGGGTTTCGATATCCGCTTAAGTATTTTAGGGCATATTCAGCGCGGCGGCAGTCCGTCTGCTTTCGACCGTTTGCTCGCGACACGCATGGGTGTAAGAGCGTTAGAAGCCCTCCGAAATGGCGATTCGGGCGTTATGGTCGCGTTAGATGGTCGCGAATTGTCTACCGTGCCGATTGAACAGGCGATTGCCCGTGTGAAGCCCATTAACCCCAATTACTTTGAGCTTGCGCGTATTCTCTCTCGCTAATTTCTACTGAAATTGTCGAAGAGGCGGCAATCGTGAATTTGTCGCCTCTCGTTGATTAACTTGGTACGCTTATTTCTGCTACTTTGGCACTCACCACGCGGATGAACGCCGCCGTCGGAATACGCAAATCCAATCCCCGCTGCCCTGCACTCACCAGAATATGTTCCAATTCCATTGCGGGTTGGTCGAGGTATACCGGCCAATTCTTTTGCGTTAATGCCAACGCGCTGATACCACCGACTTTTAACCCTGTCATTTGCTCGGCATCTTTATGCGCCGCCATTGATACCTTTTTGTGTCCGGATGCAGTTGCCAGTGCTTTGAGATC
>JBBSBS010000060.1:0-21709 GCA_038251045.1 Aggregatilineales bacterium
GGCGACGGATTTTGATCGGGCGGCTCGGCAGCAGGAAGTGATGCGGTCTTTACGTGAGACAGTGCTGAATGTTGGTGGCATAACGCAGTTCATCGGGCAGGCATCTACACTGTATAGTGAATTGACGGGCAGTTTTAAGACCAATCTTTCGTTGGACGAAATCCTGCAACTGGGTTCGTTGGTCACACAAATTCCGAAGGATAACTTCCACTTTGGGGTGATGAGTTACCTGTATGTCGATCAGGCCAAGACAACAACTGGCGATGATGTACTGATCTTAAAGACCAACGCGGTTCGACCTTTGCTACAGGAAGTTTTTTACCCTGAAACGAGTTCAACACTCTCTGATTTGCGGTCACGCGCCGAGGCTGAGAATGCGACGATAGTGGTATTTAACAATACCGATACAGCCGGTTTAGCCGGTAAAGTGCGCGACTGGTTAGCCGGCAAGGGCGTCACCATTACTGAAGTGGGGAATACCCCGGCAGCGACCAACTCCAACACCATCATTCGGGTTTATACGGGCAAGGTTTGGACGGGTAAGTATCTGGCGGCTTTGATGGGCTTGCCGGAGGAACGAATCCAACCGGGCGGGGATGGTTTGACGAGTAAGGATGTCTCGGTCGTGGTGGGCAAGGATATCGAACCGATACTGAGCAGCCCGTAACTTCTTAGTAGTGGTTCGTTTGTAATTTTGTAAAAGCGTCGTTCGGAAGAGCGGCGTTTTTGATTTAAGGCTAAATGTCGTAATTGCAGCTTTTGTGGCAGTTGTGCCATATTCCCGCTGAAATGGCGGGCGGGAACGAGGGAGGAACGCGCCGAATCGTCACAAAATGCAGGCAGCAAGTCCGGCGGATGCCGCTGAGCGCCGCGGTTGGCTGCCGTATGTCTGCCGCGTCGCAAATGTCGTGCCGTTGCAGCGGATTGACAGGAGCAATTCGCGGAAACTGCAATGATAAGCGCTGATGACCAAGCGTAAAGGTTGAGATGCATGGGGCATAAGGTCAAAAAGATTCATCATAGCACTATAATAGAACAAAAAGGCTAAAAAGTAAAGTGATAAATTGGTTTGAAAAGGGTAGGGGTATGGTGAATGAAAAAGGCGCACCATGAATGAGATGCGCCTTTTAGATTCATCATCGGATGACTGGTTTAACGGCGGCGACCGAACAACCGCAGTAGGAACAGGAACAGGTTTACGAAATCCAGATACAGAGTCAACGCTCCCATGATGCTGACCTTCATGAGCAGGCTGCCATCTTCAGTGAAGGTGGGATCAGCCGCCCAGCGCTTGATCTTCTGGGTATCGTAGGCTGTGAGGACTGTGAAAATGAGTACGCCCGCCATGCTGATGATGAGTTCCAGACCGCTGCTGTTCAGGAAGAAGTTGACCACCATCGCAATCACGAGTCCGATAAGCGCCATCATGAAATAGGTGCGGTACTGGGAAAGATCCAACTCGGTGGTGTAACCCAACACGGTCATGGCGGCGAAAGTCGCTGCTGCCGAGAAGAAGGCCAAGCCGATTGTACCGAGGGCATAGACCGCGAAAATGATGGATAGGGTGAAACCGTTGAGCACAGCGTATACGATAAACATAATCGCCGCCGCAGTCGGCGAGAGCTTGCGCATGGCTAAACCGAGCGCCATGACCAACACCAGTTCACCGATGACCGCGCCAATCAACACGGCTGGATTAAGTGCGAGACGGCTAAGTGCCGGGGTGCTGGTGGTCACAACCGCTACAAACGAGGTTATCAGCAAGCCGAGCGACATCCACAAGTAAACCATGCGCATCAATGGACGTACTTCGACGCGCAGTGCGCCGATGGGCTTTTGATTTTCTGAACCGAAGAAGCCAGACATAACTGCCTCCATTTACTTTCAATTGATACAGTCTAATGATACTCCTTTTTTCAAAAATTTCACCCTATTTATAAGGGGTTTCTCACCATCCTGATGTTCCCGTGCCGCCTTTGAATGGCCCAACGATATCCGAAGTAATCCAACCGCCGTAAAAATCACCTTCTTGCGGCTGCACCTGCTCATCATTTACATAGCAAGCATCAACTTTGGTGGGGTAGAAGGCAAGGTGATCTTTAAGGGATTCATACCCTTTGGAGGGTTGGGCATAACGCCATGCAGCGTTTTCCGACACATGGCTATTGAGGCGGATCGTCCAATAGCTGGCCGCGCCCTTAAATTCACAGAATGTACTGCGACTGGTAGATGTTAGATATTCCATGCGAATGTCAGCGAGGGGGATGTAATAGACGGGTGGGTGGCTGGTTTCCAAGATGCGGATGGCGCGGTTGGTATCAACAATGGTTTCGCCGTTAAAGATGATGCGAATGTGTTTATTGGTGGGTTCGATGCGCGGTGGGCGGGGATAATCCCAGACGGATTCTTGACCGGGCAAAGGGCGGGGACGCTGGTTGTTTGTGGACATTACGATAAGCCTTTACTCATGGGTCTACGATATTGAAAATGGAACCGCGATTCGCCTTCATCGTACACAGATCTGGTCGAATTTCAAACACCTCAACCGTTTGACCAGTAGGGATTCAGACTTTTGACGGGTGACTCTCGATTATTCGTGTTTTATAATGTCATTATCAGCAATTGTAAGGATAGGTGAATTTTCATGTTTGAGTTAGATCATATGTTGAAGGGCAAACTCAGCCAACAACATCAACAAGAAATGATTAAGCAGGCGCGTTTGGCGCGGCTGGCGAAATCATTACGCGATGCCGAGCCAGAACACAATACGCGTAAAATGGCAGCATCGCAACGCAGTATTTTCTCGTCGGCAGTCTTGATGCTTACCCGCGGGGGGTAAGCGCAAAATACAGCGAACACTGCTCAAACGCCCGATGCCGGTACTCACCTGACATCGGGCGTTTGTTTTTAGTCGGATGGCTCAAATTTTCCATTGCTCAAGGATTGGCTGCCAACTTTTTTGTGGGCGATTGCAATTAACCATTACGCCGGAACAGATAGGAATCGGCTACGCGGCGAAATTTGAAGCCACGCAGATGCTTGTGCAGCCATTCCTGTGTGAAGAGGGTGTCGGCCTTGGTGACAAAATAGGTATCTAGATAAGTTTCGGAGATGGTGAATCTGCCGTCCGTCTGGTTGATGACCGCTACCAGTTGAAAGTCGCTATCGAGTGAGGCCATGCTGGCATCACCATGACTGTCGTTGACGATTAGCAGCCCACCCTTTTTCAGATAGCGCTTGCAGTGTAAGGATACAAAACCAGAAAAAAAGGAAATCAGCAGGTCAAAACTTGCATCCGGTTCGTCAATGCCCATTTGAAAATCAGCGGCATGAAAGCGGATGGTTGAGTCTTCGAGATAGTGTTTGCGTTTGGTGATGGGTTCGAAATTGGCAGGATTGGCGAAGAACTGTTTGGCTTGGCTATCGTTATCCACATATACGGTGGTGGGATAGACGATGGAGGGGGTGATATGGACGAAGCTGCCGGGGTAGAGCGCACTCGTACCTCCATAATTCTTGGCAACCTTGCGGAACATATCCAGCCGTTCGACCTTGCGGTCAACGTAGTAGTGATTATAGAGTTTTGAGACAGGAACTTTAGCCATTGTGACCTTTTTAGTATTTATGCAGGTTTGACGTGACCGCCTGTGCCGCGCTGCAAGCCTGCTGCCTGCGCTAACGGATCGAGATAGGGCAGCATATTTTTGCCGGGGCAGACACTTTCCGAATTAAACTCACCATGTGCGGCGAGGTGTGACAGGGTATAGGTTGCTGCCAGCCAGTTGACGAGCGTTTGCAGGACGGTCAGTTGAATTGGCAGCGGTTCGTCTATCTGAAAATTTCCCATGACGACTACGCCAACGGTACCGGTATTGTAACCCGCGACGGATGCACCACGCACATGAATATCACGACCTTCGTAGACGATACCCTCTTTATCAATGGCGTAATGATAACCCACATCTGCCCAGCGGTTGGCATCCATGTGTAAATCCTGGATGTCGCGCATGGTTTCGTTGGAGGCCAAGAGGCTGGCGCTGTGGTGAATGGCGACCGTGTTGTAGGCATCCGGCAGACTTTCAGGGTAAACATACCAGTTCAAGTCAGTGGCAGTGGCAGCAAAGCCATATTCGTTTACGGCCTCGTGATTCGGCGGGCGTGCGCCCCATTGGTCACGGCTGACGATAACCAGTGTGGTCAGTGGCGGCTCGGTCGGAATCGGCGTGGGTTCGACGACGACGATGATGGGTGCAGCGCGGCGGTTGAGCAAGGCAATGACCGCACCAACTCCGGCGACTAGTGCGGTCACAAGGAACAAGCGGCGAGAAATAGGTCGTGACAAAGTGGGTATCAGCCTCCGTAGACTCGACCGTTATTGACTGAGACTTGCCAGCATATCAACTGTAGCCTGAACCGTTTCGGTGTTCTGTTGATCCCGGCTGATGGTTGCATCGTTATCGCCGGGTTGGAGGCCATACCAGCCAAAGCCGCTGTGGTTGCCCCCTTCGATGGGCACGAATAGGGTGCTCGTAGGAAGCAGATTCGCGCCACCGAGAACGTTATCCGGTTTGGCGACTCCATCATTTGTCCCATAGATGGATATGGCGGTGATGGGTGTTTGTGACAAATCTACAGCGGGGTACGATGCCCACAAAGCCAGCCCATCGACTTTGGCGCTGCCCGAAATAAACTGGGCTGCCATCGAACCACCCAGCGAATGTCCGGCGATACCCCAATGTTGAATATCTGGAAAAGATTTGATGACATCATCAGCGATATTAATGCCGAACACCGCCAGATACAGCGGCATAGGCGTGATGACTGTCAGATAACCTTGTTCCGCGATGGCGTGCATCTGGGGAGCATAGGCGCGGGGATCAACTTTGCCACCGGGGTAGAAGATGAGTCCGGTGCTAGGCGGGTTGTCGGTCGGCGTAAACACATACCAGTCGTTGGTTTCAGTGACCTGTACCTGCGCGTCGAATTGCAGGGCGGCGAGGGCTTCGGGCATGGGTTGGAGGGCATCGTTCGCCCAAAGGACAAAGCTGAGGACGGCGACGAACACGATAATCAATATGGCGAGTAGAATTCGCTTCCAGTTCAGAAACTTCCGCATCATGCTCTCTTTTACAATAAAGGTTGGTCAGTGCCGTTCTTATACCACATTCGTCTAAAATGGGGCGTGGTTTCTTAGCGCCTGCTCATGGTTAGAGGTAACCGTTATCACGATACCAGTTGTAGGTATCCTGCACGCTTTGGCGCATGTCGATTTCCGGTTCACCGAGTTCCGCCCACGCTTTGCTACCGTCAAAATTAATGTCGCGCGCACCGAGGCGAATCTGGTCACCGTCTATGGGTGTTTGGATGCCGAGGCGGCGCAAAAAGGCGATCACATTGGCGGCGATGGGAAGTATAAAGGCTGGCGCAGTCAGGAATGGGCGCTGCACGCCGACGATATCGGCGATCATTGCCATCCATTGGCGCTGACCGTAGTTGGCAGTGTTCAGGATGTAGCGTTCACCGGTGCGTCCATGAACCGCAGCGGCAAGGTGCATCCGTGCCACATCGCGCACGTCGATGACCGCGATGCCACCTGTAGGCACAGGCACGAGCTTTGCCCACCGTTCTATCTGGATGATATATGACCCCGAAATCATGTTGAGGTCGCCCGGCCCAATGACCACAACCGGATTCACAATGACCACATCTTGCCCATCAGCGACGGCTTGCTGAACAACCTGTTCCGCCAATACCTTGCTGTAACCGTACGGGAAATGTTCAGGCGAGAGATTGAACGGTACACGTTCATTACTGGGATGACCATCGCCGCGTAAGCCAATTGCCGCCGCGCTGCTGGTGAAAACCACCCGTTTGACTCCGGCAGCGCGGGCGGCTTTTAGGACTCGGCGTGTCCCTTCGACATTGGCCTCAAACATTTTTGATTTATCGGCACGCCAATAATCGGCAACGGCGGCGACATGAAACACCCAATCACATCCCTGACAGGCAGCTTCAAGGGCAGACTCGTCCAGAATGTCGCCGGGGGCGGACTCATAACTCAGCCCGGTAAGGGCATCCAATTTGGAAGTTGATCGGTGTAGGACGCGGGCGGTATGCCCTCTTTCGCCTAACTCGCGGACGATGTGCGACCCTACGAAGCCTGTACCGCCTGTAACCAGTGCTTTCACGATGCTTTCTCCAAGTATGGTTAAAGTTTAATGCTAACGACCAGTAAAATCTGGGGGCTGCCGCTGGCGATGGCCGTTAGATTGTCGTGCATGTAGGCGAAGCTGGCAGCGGGGTTGGCCTGCTCGGCTAGCTGTGGCGGCAGGGGTTTTCCTTTGCCGCTGAACTCAATCAACGGCGCATCATCGGGCAGGTTCGCCAGTGAACGGGCTTTGGCGAGTGCGGCGTGGATGTCACCTAGTTCATCTACCAGACCGTTAGCTTTGGCTTGCACACCCGTCCAGACACGCCCACCGGCGATTGCATCCACCGCTTCGTAGGTCATATGGCGGCTGTCGCTGACCAATTCGACAAAGTGTTTGTAAATGTGTTCAACCGTTTGGCGTACACGGACACGCTGAATATCGGTAAATGGGGCATGGTCGCTCATCATGCCCGCGTTCGCGCCGCGCGTCAATTCGGTTCGGTTTGCACGCAGTTTCTCGAATAGACCATGAGTGACCGCTTTGGCGGTAATCACCCCGATTGAACCGGTAATTGTTGCGGGCTGCGCCACAATCCATTGGCTGGCAGTCGCGATGTAGTATCCGCCGGACGCGGCAACAGCGTCCATATAGGTGATAAGGGGGCGATCTTTTGCCAGTTCAGCTAAGGCGGAATGCATGGCTTCTCCGGCACTGACCGCGCCACCACCACTGTTAATGTACAGGATAACGGCGGCAGCTTGCTTATCCTGTATGATTTGGCGTACCTGCTGGACGATGGTGATGTCACCCGCACGTTCTCCGCCGATGAAAGGAATCGGGATGTCGATGGGTGGTTTGGCGCTGCTGCCGGGGGTCATCATGCCGCTGACGTTGATGAGTGCTACATATTTGTCGCTGCGTTTCGTCCATTTTTTGAGCAGTTTCTTGTTGGCGGTGTTCCAAGATAAGATGTGTTCGCTGGCTAAACGACGGTACAAGCTTTCTTCAGTTTCAACGGCATCGACATAATGGGAAGCGAGGGCTTCACTATCCAGATAAGGCGCACCATCGATGAGGCTTTTGACGGCCTCGACAGACAGTTTGCGACCCTGCGCGATGCCGTCAACCAGCATTTCATATTGCGAGTCTAGCAGCCAGTCGAGTTGGGCGCGGCCTTCCGGCGACATTTCGGTGCGGGTAAGCTGGTCGAATGCCCCTTTGAAGGGCGAAATGGCGATGCTATCCAGTTTAACTCCGACGGTATCCAACGCATCTTTGAGGAATGTTGCTTCAGAACGTAGACCGACGGTTTCAAGCTCGCCAGTCGGCTGCAAGACGATTTCATCGGCGGCGCTTGCAACGTAATACACAGCATTGCTGTAAGATTGAGCGTAACAGATGACACGCTTGCCTTTGGCACGTAGGCGCAGAATGCTGTTACGCAGTGTTTGCAGGTTTGCCAGCGGCATGGCGAAACCACGTATATTCAGGATGACCCCTTTTGGGCGCGGATCATTGCCGATGCGCTCAAAAATGCGGTCAAGTTCAGTCAGGCTCATGGGAGATGCACCTAAGGCCTGTTTCAGTATCCAACGCCGCGCTTCGGGCAGGGTTGACATTTCCTGCGGTAGATCAAGCCGAATGTATTCGATTTTGGCGCGCCGTCGCAGGCGATTGCGCAGGCTAAAGATAAGCCAACTGAGCGCACGTAGGGGGTTAATGAGGCTGATTGCTTTGCGGATGGGTTTTGAAAATTTCATAATGGTTGTACTTTGAAATCTAAAGGTCTGTATTACCATGAGCCGTATTATGATGGTTTAGGGAGGGACTGTTTGTTAACCTCGGCGCAGTTGCAGCTCATGTGTTTAGGACTGTGCAGGGTTTATAGCTTAAAATTTCTGAACTATGTATAAAAACTTTTTTGCCTAACTGCTTTACAGATCGGATTGGGAATCTGAAGGACTTGGCTAGATTATCAGTGCCTAATAACGTCACGACGTATGCCCAAAAGACATGGGTTTTGCTAACAGAGCCTTCTAAGGTGTTGCAAAATTCCAATCAGCGGCGGCAGGCTCAATTTCTCGCGGCAGCGTTGACGATACTCGTCCCGCTGGTATTCATTACCGCTTTCATCCAAAATTTAGTGATCCAACAAGACCCTCTGCGTTCCAGTGGGGTCTTTCTTTTTACGGTAGTGGCTGTGGTGATCGGTATTGTCGCCTACGGGATAAGCCGGACACGTTATTATAGGGCAGCAGGCTACCTTGTGGTAGTGGGTTGTTCGGTCTGCCTGTGGGGCGGATTATTCTCTAACGAAACCGCAAATGATTTGGCGCTTACTTTTCTGCTCTTACCCGTATTGCTCAGCAGCATATTACTCCCGCTTGGTTTTACCTTTGCTTATGCGGCATTGCAAATTCTGGCGCTCCTGCTAGTGGCTGCGGTGCATCCCGTGGTTGATTGGGCAGATTTTATTTACCCGAATGTTCGCTTTCAACTGTTTGCAAGTTTGTTGATTATTATGGGGACGTATTTCCGTCACCGCTTGGTTGAAGATCAAAATCAGGTCATCCAACAAAATGAATATCTGTTCAAGTCGGCAAATGCGGATATTGAGCAAAAAGTTAATGATCGCACTCAAGTTTACGATATTGCTACCGAAGAACTGATTGCTTTATTGGCTGAACGCGAGGCATATGAAAAGGAGCTGGCGAAAGAGCGCAATTTGCTACGCACCGTAATTGATAACGTGCCGGATCATATTTTTGTTTTAGACCGGGCAGGTAACTATGTGCTGGTGAATAAAGCATTGGCGCTGAATATGGTACAGGGCAACAGCGACTTGCTCATCGGGAAAAATGTTCTTGATATTTCTCCTACTGAACAGGCTGCCGCATATTGGGCTGACGAAAAATCGATCATGGAAACGGGTCAACACAGATTGAATATCGAGCAAACAAGTTTGCCTGCCACGGGGCCAGTGCGTTACTTCCTCGCCAGCAAAATCCCTTTATATGATGATACAAACACTGTAACCGGCATTGTGGGAATTGCCCGTGATGTGACCGAGCGCAAGGAAGCTGAAAATAAACTTCAGCAATCGTATGCAGAATTAGAAAGCAGAGTCGCGGAGCGCACAGCGGAGCTTTCGCTTGCGAATCAGCTTTTGCGGGAGCAAATGGCTAATCGTGAACAGGTGGACGCGCAACTGCGTTATCAAGCCAGCCTACTCGAAAATGTAACTGATGCGATTATTTCCGTAGATGAGCATTTTACGGTTCGCAGTTGGAACAAGGCGGCTGAATTGATGTACGGATGGTCGGAAGTTGAGGCGGTGGGGCGCAATGCTTTTGATGTGATGGGGGTTGAATTACCCGCAGAAAAAATTAAAGAGATCATGAATCTGGCGGTATCGCAAGGTTATTGGAACGGCGAAACGATTAATAAATGTCGGGACAGTACGATACTAAACGTCACCGTGTCGATATCGTTGTTAAAAGATACCGCCGACAACATGACCGGCATGGTGCTTGTTAACCGTGATGTGACCGAAAGAAAACGGGTGGAAGCCGCCGAACAAGACCAGCGTGTGCTGGCAGAAGCCCTGCGAGATACATCGGCGGCGATTATCAGTACCCTTAACCTTGAAGATATTCTGGACTCGATTCTGGTTTATGTAGAACGTGTGCTCCCCTACGACTCGGCTTCAATCATGCTGGTAGAAGATGACATTGCGCGGGTTGTTCATGGGCGCGGCTTTAGCGAGCGTGGGATGGATATGCAGGAGGTGCTGGCGCTGCGGTTCTCTTGGCGCGAGCATGAAAACCTCGTCAATATGTTTGAAACCAGTAATCCCGTGATTATTGCGGATACCAGCATCTTCCCTAACTGGCGAATCGAAAATGCGACGAATTGGATCCAATCATATATGGGTGCGCCGATCCGTATCGAAGGCACTGTCATTGGTTTTATCAACCTTGATAGTGCAGTTCCCGATACCTTTAACGAGACACATGCCAGTAAGTTGCAAGCATTTGCCGATCAAGCTGGTATTGCCATCCACAATGCGAACTTATTTGAAGCCATTACGCAACATGCAACCGATATGGAAACACGGGTTTATGCACGCACATCCGAGTTGGTGAATGAGCGGGCACAGTTGCAAGCGATTATGGATTCGATGAATGAAGGGGTGTTTGGTGTTCTTTTTGGCGAGAAACCTGTCCGATATGCCAACCGGTCATTCCAACAGTTAACCGGTTACGCGCCCGACGAATGGTCTTTTGACTTAATGAAACCGCAGTCGGTTGATGATGAATCTGACTTTTTTCAGGACATTGATAATATTTATAATTCTTTGACAACAGGTATGGTGTGGGAAGGGCGTGGCCCGGTGCGTCGTAAAGATGGCACATCATTTGACGCGCATGTTATTTTGACGCGAATTGATAGTCACGATGCCGCTCCGATTGGAACTGTCACCATCCTGCGGGATGTCAGCCAAGAAAGAGCGCTTGAACAACAGAAGTCATTATTTGTCGCCAATGCTTCGCACGAATTACGCACGCCAATCACTAATTTGATGACGCGGTTGTACCTTATCCATAAACAACCAGAAGCCCTCGAAACCCATCTTCAGGTATTAGATGAAGTCGCTCGCCGGATGCGCTCACTAGTGGAAGATTTGCTTGATCACTCGCGCTTTGAACGCGGTGTGATTCCACTGGAACCCAAGTTGATGGATATGCGCGGTTTGCTTGAACAGGTGATTAGCTTGCAGATACCAGAGGCCGACAAAAAGCATATCGAACTGACGGCTTCGTTACCTGATTCACCGATGATGAGTATGGTTGATCCGGGGCGAATGATACAGGTTATCACTAATCTGACTGTGAACGCCATCCACTACACACCAGAGGGGGGGCAGGTCAAAGTATCACTTGAATTGGTTGAGGATGATGACGGAACAGCACGTATTCGTATGCACATTCAGGATACCGGAATTGGTGTGCCTGCTGCTTTGCTGCCCAACCTCTTCAAGCCATTCTTCCGTGTCAGCGAAAAAACCAAGGGAACGGGTTTGGGTTTGAGTATTGCGAGGGATATTGTGCGGGCGCATACAGGCGATATCACAGTCGAAAGTGTACCCGGCGTTGGCAGTCGATTTATCGTTGAAATTCCCGCGGCGGTTAAGGCTTCTCCCTGATCTTATTATCCGCTACGATTAGACGGTGACCGTTTTACCCCGATAACATCCCATACGGAGAAGATCATGGACGCACAACCACCACAGCCGTATGTAGACCCCCTCGAACACCAAATCTTGCACAAAATATTGGTCAATACCAACCGCTTGCAGGCTATTCCGGTTTGGGCAGTTGGGCTAATCATTACTTTCAATGCGTTATTGGTTGCTGTTGTGTGGCTGCCGTTGGGTGCAATCGGGATCGGTGTGGTAGCAGCATACGTGGTCATGATACTTGGCAATTGGCTGCTGCTGTTGAATTTGCGCCGCACCAAGCGCAGCTTCGGGCCAGACCGGCCTACCACAATCGCATTGGCTATAGTTTGCGCGGCGCTGCTCATGGCACTCGGTATAGTGGGTGCGGTGTGGTGGCTGGGTGTCGTCTTCTTGGTGGCGATTACAGCGTTAGTCTTTTACTCGACATGGGTTGAACCGTTTCGCCTCGGCGTAACGCGCCAAACATTGCGCACGGAGAAATGGCAGGCGGATGTACCCCCGCTGCGATTGCTTCAAATCGGTGACATCCATGTCGAGCGCATCGGCCCGCGTGAACGACACCTTAACCGGATGATTGCTGACCTGAAACCGGATGTGATCGTCTTTACGGGCGATTTCGTCAATTTATCGAATACAAATGATCCGGTGGCGGAGGGTGATATTCGTGCTCTCATCAGCCAATGGCAAGCACCGCTCGGCGTATATTGTGTTTCCGGTACGCCGCTTGTCGAGCCGCTGGAAAGGGTACAGGCTTTTACTAAAGGGCTGGATAACCTCAAACTGCTGCCTAATCAGTGGATCAGCGTGAACACAGCGGGCGGCGCATTAAATATTCTGGGGCTAGTGGTTACCCATGACATGAAGCGCGACCGTGACATGCTGAAGAAAATGATGCTCTCCGCGCCCAAGAATGGGATGCACCTGCTGCTGATGCACCCGCCGGACATTGCGCCGGAGGCCAACGAACTGGGGATCGACCTGTATCTATGCGGGCATACACACGGTGGGCAAATCCGTTTTCCTTTTATCGGGGCAATCTTTTCAAGCAGCCATCTTGGCAATCAGTTCATCATGGGACGTTCTGAGTTGGGGACAACTACCCTGTACACCTCACGCGGGGTAGGGCTGGAAGGATTGGGCGCACCCCGCGCCCGTTTGTTGTGTCCACCAGAAATTATTCTGTGGGAAATCAGCGGCACATCCGCCGCGCAGCAATAATCAACGCTCGAAAAATGACACTTGCAAAAAACGCATCCCAGCCAAAATCTGATTGATGCGCTGCCCGCTTAGTGACCCGATATATTCGCCTAGCTGTGCTTTGTTGATGCTCGATACTTTAGAGGTTTCGACGACACTTTGTTTGGGTAAGTTTGCCTCACCGGTTTCCAGTAAAATGTTACCGGGGGTGCTGGCGCGTTTGATATTGGTCGTTAGGGCACAGGCAACAACCGTATGGATGCGGCTGTGATTAAAAAGATTATCTTGAACGATGACGTGCGGATGAGGAATGGCGGGTTCCAACCCACTCGCATCGTCTAACTGCACCCAAAAGAGATCACCTTGATTGATGGTCTGGTGACTGTTACCGATTTGTGCCGCTGTATGACCCTCAAGCAGCGGTTGAATCGGGTTGTTGCCGATGAACTGCTCGATGGCACGCTCAAATAACTGGCTTCGAGAGATATTGAGATTCTGCGCCAAGTTATCAGCTTGATCTGAGAGTGTCTTTGGGACAGCAATAGATGGGGTTATGGTTTCATCCATATCCCTATTTCCCGCCGTCGATAGCAATGGTTTGCCCTGTAATCCACCCTGCATATTCTGAGGCGAAGAATAAAACCCCGTAGGCAATATCATTAGGTGTGCCGAGCTTCTTCATGGCGATACTGTCTACCAGTTCTTGTTGTCCCTTTTCACCGTAGGACTCCCATTGTCGTTCGGTGTTGGCGTTGGAGCGCACGAAACCGGGCGCTATACAGTTGACGGTGATGCCAAATGCACCGAGTTCGTGTCCAAGTTGGCGTGTCAGGCTGATGAGGGCGGCTTTAGAGGCGGCGTAGGCTTGTATTCCCGTCAGGCTAATGGTTAAGCCTGCACCGCTGGAAATATTGACGATACGCCCGCTGCCTGCGGCTTTCATATCGGGTGCGACCGCTTGGCTCAGGTAAAATGCGCCACTAACGTTGACGGCGAAAATGGCGTTCCACTCTTCGGGTGTGACAGTCTCCAATGGTCTGCCGACCTGACCGAGCACACCGCCGGCATTGTTCACCAGAATATCCACCTGACCGCTGGAACGGGTAATCTCTTCCACCAATGCTTTTACGGCTGCGGGTTGGGTGATGTCCAGTGTGCGAACTTCGCAGCGTCCGCCGACCTCGACACACAGACGCTCGGTTTCCGCCAGTTCATCGGCTACGATGTCCACTGCCCAGACGTGTGCGCCATGTTCCGCCAATGCCATGCTGATGGCACGACCGAAGCCGTGTGCTGCGCCGGTAACAATCGCGGTTTTGCCTGCAAAGTCGAAGTTCATGTTGAATGCTGCTCACTTGTAGAAAAAATAAAGGACAGATCACTGTCTGCCCTCTATCTTAAAACTTGCTGATCGAAATGTGCAACTACCGGCTAGTACTTGGGCATCGACGGATCGACTTCATCCGCCCACGCCAGAATACCCCCCTTGAGATTCACCAGCTTATTCTTATAGCCGACTTCTTGTAGGAACTTGATTGAGTTGGCGCTGCGTACCCCTGAACGGCACTGGACAATCACTTCGCCCTCAGTCGGGATTTGTGCCAGTACGGTCAAGTCGCGCGTTTTACGTCCGGCGAGTACATCATTCTTGGCGGCTTCGATTTGTCCCTTGGGGATACGCAGCGAGCCTTCGAGGGCGCTGATCTCCCATTCGTGCGGGTCGCGCACATCAAGGACAACCAGCTTTTCGCCGCTATCCATACGGGCTTTGAGTTCTGTGACGCTGATTTCGGGCATGGTTTCCTTTTTCTCGCTGCCGTTGGTACTGGCTTTGAAGTCGCTGTGATCATGTGCTGGCATTCCGCAGAACATTTCGTAATCAATGAGTTGAACCTGATCGGCAGGGATGCTGCACACCGGGCAGTTCGGGTCTTTGCGTACTTTAAGCTTGGTGAAGCTCATTTCCAGCGCATCATAAAGCAGCATCTTGCCAATCATCGGTTCGCCGATGCCCAGAATGAGCTTAATGGCTTCGGTCGCTTGCATCGTGCCAATCGTACCGGGCAGAATGCCGAGAACGCCGCCTTCAGCGCAGCTTGGGACGAGACCGGGAGGCGGTGGGCTGGGGAACATGCAGCGGTAACACGGCCCTTCGTTGGCATAAAATACACTCAACTGCCCTTCGAAACGGAAGATGCTGCCGTAAACATTCGGCTTGCCCAACTTGACGCAGGCATCATTGACGAGGTAACGGGTCGGGAAGTTATCCGTACCGTCAACGATCACATCATAAGGCGTGAACAGTTCAACGGCGTTTTCGGAGGTCAGCGGCACATTGTACTTATCAACCTGCAAGTAAGGGTTGATGTCCTTCATGCGCGTTTCGGCACTGTCAATCTTGAGGACACCGACGCTGCTTTGACCATGAATAACCTGTCGTTGCAAGTTGGTTTCATCAACCACATCGTAATCCACCAGACCGATGCGCCCGATGCCCGCTGCTGCCAGATACAGCGCTAACGGACTGCCTAAGCCGCCCGTACCGATCAGCAGTACGCTGGCGGCCTTGAGCTTCTTTTGCCCCTCAATGCCTACTTCCGGCATGATCAGATGACGGCTGTAACGCCGAATTTCTTCGTTTGAGAGATCGCTAACCGCGTTCACTAACGGCTGCATGAAATACCCTTTCTATAACCCCAAATTGAATTTCGGAGGTGATTCGTTCACACTATATCAACGAGGATTGTCAGTGATGAATAATGAAAATATGTCTGTCTATATGGTGTCGGCGTACGACCAAATTCTTACGTAACTTCTATCGGAACCCTGTGCCATGCATTGTTGGCATAACCCTTAAAGTTCCAGATTTCCTGTGTATCTCGCGGTTGCGAATTGCCAGCCGTATCGGTTGCCCGTGCGATAATTTCGGTTGTCCACGTTTGTACATCGACTTTAGCTTCCCACAACCGCCACGCCCACAGGTCATTGTTTTCGCTGAGGAACGAGGCCATCGCCCACGTTTTACCGTTATCGCTAGAAATTTCCACACGTTCAACCAGATAATGTCCATCGCCCAGCGCGTAACCCATAACACTCACTGAACCGATGGGCACTTTTTCACCAATGGTCGGAAAACAGATGACGGCGTTCAACGAATTCTCACCCAGCATAATGCCGTCTTCCCACTTCACACTGTCCGGGCCAACTTCCGGCGGGAACAGCTTATAGGCGTGCTGCTGGAAATAATTCTGCGAAGGTTCCGCCTGTGCTGTGATGGAAGTGACCCATTTAACACTCCGGGCACCGATGTATCCGGGCACAATCACCCGCAGCGGGTAGCCGTGTAAAGTTGATAGGGGCTCGCCGTTCATCTCATATGCCAGCAGCGTTTCCGGCAGCAGTGCTTTTTCCATCGGGATCGAACTTCCGTACCCGAACGTTTCACCCAGCCGCTGAACACTATCCAGTCCGGTAAAGGCCACATGCCGTGATTTGCGGTCGAAACCAGCAGCGATCAGCACATCCCGCAGCCGGATGCCTCCCCATGTCGCATTGCTGATTGCCCCGCCACCCCACGGTAACTCGTTGGGGATCGGCTTGGCATCCATCAATTCTTGCCGCCGGTTGCCCGCGCATTGCAGTGTAGACATCACTTCGGTTTTAGGGAAACGCTCGACCAGTTCATCAAATGAGAACGTTAGTGGTTTTTTAACCAATCCGTCTATTGTCAGCCGGTATGTGTCTGTATCCACATATGGAATCGTGCCATGATTCCGTGTGAAAAACAGATCGTTGGCAGTGATGAATTCCTGCACAAGAAAGGCCAACGGCGCGTTTCCATTAAATGGCGTTTCCGAAAATACGATGTAATCCGGGTGCTTGTGATACTCTTTTACAACATTCAATGAATTGCTCTCAGGGAATCCAGTTGACGAATGAGTTTAGGAGTATCCGCCACACCATAATTCACATCTCGCACCTGCTTAAGGTTGTCGAGAATGAATGTTGTTGGTGCGGAAAACACGCCCCAACGATCAGCGACATCACTATTCTCACTGGCATCAATCTGAATGACCTGAATATTCTCACCAAGCTGTGTTTGCAACCGCACGAGTGCGGGCTGCTGCTGGGTCACACAAGGTATACAACCGGGTGTCGTGAAGTAAACAATGGCCGGAATTCCCGGTTTTAGGTCACTCAAGATCGGATCATGGCTGCTTGCTGCCGCTGTCTTGCGGATATGATACCGCCGCAGCACTTGATATGCCAAGAACCCGATGACCACTAATGCAATTGCGACTTCTAGACGTTCGATGATCACTTTATACCCTGTTACATACTCTATTTAGTTGGAACTGACGGGTGATTGTGTGAAGCCCGGTAAACCTAAACGATTGAATTGGTAGTACATCCAGCAGCCCGCGCAGAAGTTCAGCCAAAAGTTCAAGTTCGCCAGCACGACAACGATTGCCACCAGTACCCAGCCGAGCGCCGGCGCATTTGCCAGCAGCGCCGCAGTCGCCACGCCGTTGAAGATCGCGCCCACCAGCATGGCAAAACGGTGGGGTTCGGGATTGTCGGAAATAACATGCGGCTTGACCAAACCGGCGGGTTTCAGGACACGCTGATAGAGCAGGCGGTAGGGAGCAAAGGATACATCCATTGCACCTAATAACTGTGCGATCCCCACAAACGCCACCAGTACGACGCTGTTCAATACAAACGCCACAATCAATAGGATTATGGTTGCGGCCTGACCGGTTTTGAGGCCGGAATGATCAACCTTACGGAGTGTTAAAGCTGCCACGATACGCTCCCCTGATAGTACTTGATGCGGACTTTACGAGACTCCCCCGGCGATGCTGGGGATAATACGCAATTTGTCTCCGGCTGAAATCTCCGTCTTTAAACCATCCAGAAAGCGAATATCTTCGTCCTCCAGAAAGACATTCACGAAGTTCCGCAAATCACTGCCATTGAACAGGTGCTGGCGCAGTTCGGGATACTGCGTCACCAGATCACTCAGGGCGGCTCCCACATCGCTACCATTAACGGCGATCTCTGCCTGATTGTTGGTATAAGCGCGCAGCGGGGTCGGAATTTTGATACTCGTCATCTTGTCTCCTCAAACAACATTTATCCATACGCTCAGAGTCCCGGATGGGAATTGAACCCACTATTAACGCATTTGCAGTGCGTCGCCTTACCGTTTGGCTACCGGGACATTGCACCACTTAAGATTGAGCGGTATCCAAACTCAAATCTTCACGCGCTGCGGTCTGCTTTCGCCGCTGCCGATCCAGATAGCCACCGACGATTGTGGTCATTGTTTCGACTTCAACCAGAAACGAGTCGTGCCCGAAGGACGCTTCAACATGCCGGTATTCGACTTCCCGTTGCAGGTCGCGCAGCACATTGACCATTTCTATACCCTGTGATGCTGTATACAGCCAATCGCTGGAAATCGTCACGACCAAAAAGGGACACTTTGTACGTTTCAGCGCATCATGCATCGACTCGTAACCATCGGCTACATCGTAGTAATCCAGCGCCTTGGTGACATACAGATAGGTGTTGGCATCAAAGCGTTCGACAAACTTTTCCCCTTGATGCTTTAAGTAGCCCTCAACTGCGAAATCAGTATCGAAGTTATAGGCTAATTTGGCATCATCTTGTGTGCGTCGCCCGAATTTTTCGTCCAACGACTTTTCGCTCATGTAGGTGATGTGCCCGACCATTCGTGCGACTGATAGCCCGGCTGTCGGTGCTTGCCCATCGTAGTAATCGCCTTTGTTCCAATTCGGGTCGGCGTAAATGGCCTGCCGCCCGATTTCATTGAAGGCGATATTCTGTGTCGAAGAACGCGGTGTACTGGCGAGAAATAACACCGAGCCGACGCGCTCTGGATAATCAACCGCCCATTGCAGCGCTTGCATCCCGCCCATGCTGCCACCGGCTACGCTGAACAATTTCTCGATACCCAACGAGTCGAGCAGATGACGCTGCGCCAATACCATGTCGCTGATGGTCACGAACGGGAAGCGCATGGCATACGGTTTGCCATCTTTCGCTGGCGACGATGGCCCTGTGCTGCCTTGGCAGCCGCCGATGACATTTGAGCAGATCACAAACAGGTGATCGGTATCAAACATCTTGCCGGGGCCGATGGAATGATCCCACCAACCCGGTTTCTCACCTTTTTCGCCGCTGTATAAACCCGCCGCGTGAGAGTCGCCGGACAGCGCGTGGCAAACCAACACCGCGTTACTGCGGTCATCATTCAGCTTGCCATACGTTTCGTAGGCCAATGTGAAGCCTTCAAGTGTTTGCCCGCTGCGCAGGTGAAGCGTTTCGTCAAAGTGGGCATACTGCTTCTCCACAATGCCCACCGAGCCAAAACGCTGTCCACGCCAGCGTAAAGCTAAACTCTCGAAATCTTCATAGGTATCGGTATCATCCTGAAAAATCATCTGTAACCCTCGACCAGCATATGCACGTTGACGTTGTCCCATATTCTGCCTCTTACTTAGTGTTCCCTGCAAACTGGATTTACTAATGAAGCCCATGCATATGCTGTACGATTTCATTTCACAAAATTGTCATTACTGCTATTGTAGGGGAGGGTATCGGCCCCTCCCGTATTTCATAGAGACTATTAGCTGGCGGCGTGAACCGTCACACCCTGCGAAATCGCCAGTGCTTGGTCGAGATCCCACAAAATATCGTTGATGTCTTCGATGCCGACAGCCAAACGTACATAATCGTCGGTCACACCCGCCAGCGCCAATTCTTCCGCGCTCAATTGGCTGTGGGTCGTGGTCGCTGGATGAATAGCGAGCGAACGCGCATCACCGACATTTGCCAGATGCGAGAAAATCTTCAGATTGTCGATGAAGTTCTTGCCGGCTGCCTTGCCGCCCTTGATGCCGAAGCCGATGACCGCGCCAGCACCATTTGGCAGGTACTTCTGCGCCCGTTCGTAGCTGACATGGCTCGGTAGACCGGGGTAATTGACCCATTCGACCGAAGGATGCTGTTCCAGCCACTTGGCGACTGCCAGCGTGTTCTCTACATGCCGTTGCATACGCAGCGGTAGTGTTTCGAGGCCGATAATGTTCAGGAAGCTGTTGAACGGTGCTTGTGAGCCACCCAGATCACGCAGGCCAACCACACGGGCGCGGATGATGAATGACAGCGGCCCAACCATATCGTGAATGATCGCACCGTGATAGGCGGGTTCAGGGGCGATGATGCCGTCATGCCGTCCACTGGCTTTCCAGTCGAACTTACCGCTGTCGACAATCGCGCCACCGATGCTCAGACCATGACCGCCAATCCATTTGGTAGTCGAGTGCAGCACAATGTCTACACCGTGGTCGAATGCCCGCCACAGGTAAGGCGTAGCGAAGGTGTTATCCACGACAACCGGAATGCCATGGGCATGAGCGACCGCGCTGATGGCTTCAAAGTCTGGAATTTCTAATTTAGGGTTGCCGATGGTTTCGAGGTAAATGAGCTTGGTTTTGGGGTTGATCAGGGCTTCGATTTTCTGAGGGTCTGCACCTTCTACAAAGTGGGTGGTGATGCCCAGCCGCTTGAGCGTATGCAGCAGCAGCGTATACGTTCCGCCGTACACGGCGCTAGTCGAGATAATTTCGTCGCCCGCATTTGCCAGCGTCAGAATGGCGAGTGTTTGCGCGAACTGACCGGATGCGGTCGCCAGTGCGCCGACACCACCTTCCAGCGCCGCCAGCCTCTGTTCAAATACATCGTTGGTCGGGTTCATGATGCGCGTATAAATGTTGCCGAACTCTTGCAGGCCGAAGAGTGCTGCCGCGTGGTCGGTGTTCTTGAACTGGTAGGACGTAGTCTGGTAAATCGGTACTGCGCGCGCCCCGGTGGTCGGGTCTGGCGAGTAGCCTGCATGCAGCGCCAGTGTATTAAAGTGCAGGTCTTTGGTGTGTCCGTTTGCGTTTGCCATTGTCTTGCTCTCCTCTGCTTAAGTAGATGTGCTAAAACTGTCGAAAAACCAAACTGTACACTTTTTAGCTTCCAACAGTCAGCTCTTTCCATCAGCAACCTATCCCGTAGATAGATAAGAAAGTGGAAAGCGCTGACGGCTGCTAGCTATACTCGACTGTTAACGTACCTTCGTCGAATTGGCTGCGGTCATCACGCAGCTGCCAAACCTTTTGGTCAACCGCTTTGCCGCCCACCACTGATGTGATGATATAGGTGAAGTTGGGTAGGGCATGGTCACGGTCATAGATCGAAGCAATCGCCGGTGAATCGGGATGGCTGTGGTAGTAGCCCACTAACGTCAGCCCGCGCTCATCGGCTTGGTCTTCCAACCGCATCCAATCCTGTGGGGTCATGGCGTAGCGGTGAAATTGTTCTTCGGCTTCAAACACATTCTCAATCTGGATGATTTCACGAACCCTCACGCTCTCTTTGTCGTTCACACCCAACAGAAAGCCGCCGACTTCATTCGGGTAACCCGCTTCCATTTGTTTGAAAATTTGCTGCTGTAAGGTACTGCTCAGAACTGCCTGCATGTTAATCTCGTGTCCTGTGTATAAGCTGCCACAAACAAAAAGAGCTAACCGGTCAGGGTTAGCTCTTGGTTTTCATAAACCTGCGCTGGATTTCAGTCCAGCATGGCCTTACCCCGTCCGGTAGTCGACGTGACACAACACATACCCATCATCATGGGCATACATGACATACACATCATCTTAGGGGAGGGGAGAACCATTATTTCGCTCATGCCGATACAGTAACATGCTTTTGGACGAAATGCAAGAAGTTATTGCTGATCGCTTTGTGGCGAAATACTGTTTGTGAATATACACTTCGATTTATTACAAGCGCAGTTAAAATTTTATCGAAAATGTCTGACAGGTAGGTGTTGGTTTCACAATTGAGGATGCTGAAGCCATTCTTTGCACGCAAATCTTTTCCCGTTCGTTTAATGAATTCTAAAACAGCTTGGGCAGCCTAATAAAAAAGAGGATATTTATTATGGAATACGTACATTTAGGGCGAACAGGTATAAGAGTGAGCCGCATTTGCATGGGGGCAGCCATGTTTGGCTACACTACTGGAAAGCAATTTGGCA
>JBBSBS010000061.1:0-21701 GCA_038251045.1 Aggregatilineales bacterium
ATCCCGAAACTATTTTTGATGTGATTTATAACCAGCAAGGATTTATTATCAATTCGATTGATAACGATATGGCGATGATGTATCTATTTTCAATGGACAAAACGATAAGTTTATCTAAAGAACTTCACAGGAAATACTTTGAGATTTTGCCAGATGACAGTGTATTATTTACAACGACATCGACTACAAATCCTCAAATATTCCGATATTTTCCATCCAGTAATCAAATGCTGCTTTTAGCCGAGGGATTATCAATTATTCCGATGATAGATGTTGCAAACTATATCTACTGATAGTGTTTAACCAATGTAATCCCACAGATGCACATTGCCTTCACTCGTGTAACGGCGTATTTACAGAACTTCTTCATCCCCCAGAAGCGGGGTTATCATGAGTTATTTTTTGCGCACACCCCAGATTTCTAAATAGCCTTCTTGCCCCCACAAAATAAGATTTTTACCATCACTACTAAAAAGCGCTTGGGCTAAATGAGGTTGGCTGATCGTATATAATAATTCCCCGGTGTCCAACTCACGGAAATTGATTATCGCGCTAGTATCGCTATATGATAAGGTAATCAAAAGATTCTCTTTAGCGGATAAATCTTCTACGTTTTCATTCTTGATTAGTGCTAAATCTTTATTTGTGATAACGCTCCAAAGTTGGAGATCTTGATATTCATTCAAACGAATCTTTGCAACCCCTTCTTTAAGATAATCGCTATACTTTCTCGAATCATTAAGTCGAATTTGCTGTTTGTTTTTAAGATTCCAATATTCAAGTAAACTCCGATTCTGTGTATCATCGTCTATTCCAGTTGCTAATAACTCAGAATTCACAAAACTTAACTGAAAAACACTGCTGTTGTCTGACTGCTTAATTTCCTGAAATTGACTAGTCTTTAAATCCCATAAACGCAAGCTTCCATCGTATCCGGCAGAGATTAAACTACTCCCGTCTGTAGAAAACGTGACTTGTTTAACACTAGGATGCTTTAATACTATTGTTGTTTTACCAACTGCAATGTCATATATGTAAATACCATCCTGAGAGGTAGTTTTGGTGGAATCTATGGTGGTATAAGCCAAAAAATTATCTTGAGAAGATAAATCGATGGAGTTTATTTGAAGGTCGTTAGTAGGTGGGGTTATTCTAAATAATTCTTTAGCAGTATCAATATTCCATATCTCAATCGTGTCTTTGTCTCCAAGAACGATATATTTTCCGTTATGGCTGACAGCTAGATGAAAAATTGCAGTTTCAGAGTCAATAGTCTGAATAAGTTTAAGCTTGTCTAAATCAATTATACCTACAACATGTTGCAAAGGATTAGCAACTATAAGTAACCGTTCATTTTGAACAGGAATTATCCACATATTGGACGATAAGAGCTTATTATTCGGTTGCCAAGAAGCTAGAGCATCCAATCTTTCTAAGTTATTTGCAGAAATGGTTTCCAAATTTATAGGTGAGCTATTTTGAGCATAAGTGAACAGATTTGTAGTAAGCATCAATAAAAATGCAAAAACAAAGGGTAAATAACTTTTACGAGTTGTAAACTGATTTTTGGTCTTCAACTTATTTATTCTCCATTACACATAATCAACCTCATTATAAAGCCATCTTAAATTAAGTATTTTTCGGCGTCCAAAAGCAGAATTATGTGAGGAAATTTAAGCTAAGATTGCAAGAAAAACGTTCGTTAAAATCCTCCAAAAATTGCAAGTGAATCGGTTGAATATCTTTGCAATTATATGTTAAAAATAGTCGTGTAACACGCTTTCTTTTGCAAAAGGCGTTTATCACAACATGGGGCTATATTCGTGCCAGCAAAGATGCCCTCTCGGCGTAATTAGTACAGCAACTCAGTGAATTTCTCCAAGCATTACTGATCCACGATGCTGACCAAATAGAACGTGACAGTGGTTTTATCCAGCTTGGACATAAATTAGGAGTGTTCATCCTCGACTGCCAGCACAACCGCATCAAGCACTTGCAGGGCGGTCAGGTTACGGATGACATAGCCGTAGTAAAGATTAGATGCGCGGAAATCAACAGCGCCTTTATAACCGTTGGGTGGAATGGACGGATGCACACCATCCGGCGCGAGGCCGTTATCCGGCAAGCCCTGCATGGCTGCACCATACTCCCACAACGGAACATTGTAGCGGCGTGCCACCTTTACCAAACCTTCGTTGAAGGCCACCACCTTTTCTTCATACCCCACCCGCACCGGAATGGTACTGATAATCGGGATAACTCCCTGCGCCATGGATGCCTTTACAATCCGCCCCATGTTGTAGACATATGTTTCCAGTGACAAATGAGCTACATCATTTGTGCCGAACATGATGAGGGCATAGGCTGGCTTGACCAGCCGGTATTCACAGTCAAGCGCGGACTCTTCAGATTCGCACAGGCTGGGATCCGCATATTTGGCTTTTAGTACCGCATCAGTCGTCCAGCCGACACCCGCCGCAAGCGATGTCTCGGCAAAGGAGTTTGTATCGCGAGCAGGGGTCACCGAAAATCGGTCAATAATGGCCTGTAAATATTGGAAATCACCGAGGTTATAATGCGCGTCGTCAATCGGATGCAGCATGTGCGGCGCGACTGTAATACTGTCGCCAACCTTTGAAAACACATCGGCGCGGTTGCCCAATTCCTGTCCCTGTGCGTAAATTTGGCGGATGTTCGCGGCGACTTTTGAGGCCAGCCGCAGCGGATGCGGCAGCGGTTCCAACGTGGTCGTCACGCTAAGATCAGCGAGATCAATATTCACACCGATATAGGCGGCAGATGACCAGCCAACGATACCGTCCGGTGTACGAACATATAACCAGTTTGAGTCGGTGGTGCGCCCGATGAGAGTGAGGTTTGTGCCCGAATCGAGACCGTCGATTACGCCGCTACTGAAAGAAGGCGCATCGCGCAGCCGCAAGCGGGTATCCATCGGCAGAACCTGTGCATCTGGTGGTGGTTCAGTCTGAGCATGGATGGGCATGAATGGCAGACACAATAACAGGATGAAAAATAGAGTGATATAGCGCATAGTAAGACTGATTATAACGGTCTATGGATGCATATCACTCTACGCCAGCCTGACGCATTACCGCCTAGGTTTCTTCCGGCACGGCGAAAAACATTCGTCCGGTATCTTTATTGATGAACTTGGTCACGATTACGGTGATGGTGCGATCCATAAATGATTTGCCGCCTTCGACAACCACCATCGTGCCGTCTTCAAGATAGCCCACGCCTTGATCTGGCTCGCGACCTTCTTGAATGATGCGAATGGGCATGATGTCGCCCGGCAGGAAAATAGAACGCACGGCATTCGAAAGTGAGTTGACGTTCAATACCGTCACCCCCTGCGTTTCGGCGATACGGTTCAAGGGATAATCATTGGTGATGATGGGTGCGTTCATTTTGATGGCTAGCGCCACGAGCTTATCATCGACTTCAACAATGCCGGGTACATCCTCTTCGAGAATTTTGAAGGGCATGACAGCGTCACGCTGAAGTTCGTTCAATTTGGTCAAGCCGTGTCGCCCGCGATTACGGCGTAAGGTATCCGAAGAATCAGCAACCTGATGCAATTCGGTGATCACGAAACGTGGTACGCCCAACGTCCCGCCCAAAAAGCCAGTCTTGGCAATATCGACGATGCGACCATCAATTAGAACACTCGTATCCAGCAAAATGACACGTTCGCTGCCGGGGAAAAAGTTACGACCGCGTTTATTGCCCGGTTCGCCCAACAAACTCAATATCTCCCGGGAACGGTTACGAAAAATGACTAGCCCCAGATAACCTGCCACGACTGAAACAATTGCTGGAAGCCACGTACCGAGTGGATTGCTAAGCTGTGACAAGGGAAAAGCCAGCAGGAGTGCCAGCACTAAGCCGATGCTCATTCCGGTCAGGGAAGTAAGCAGTTTGTCTATCGGTATTTCTACGATAGACTGGCGGACATAGCGTAAGGGGCGAATAGTCAACCAAGGGGTGAGAATAAGACCCACCAGAACACCGACCAATGCAAAGATTGCCCCGGTTATATCAGGGGGTAAACCCATTACAGGCGCAGCATCAACACCGAGGCGCGTGCCGATCAACGCAAAAACAACCGTTCCGATCATACGGGAAATGAAATCAATTGTCATGAGGTACTCCCGGAGTTATGACGCTGCGTGATCCGCAGATAAAAATGGGCGGATATTAGGTCATGTGGGGACAATGGTGGCAATGACCGGGCGCAGGTACTTTAACCCCTCCGCATAATAATAAACGTTTACGAAACAGCGGGTGCTGTTCTATTTCCTGGCCACGCACGATAAACAATTGGCGCAGAGCAGGACAAAACAACCCTTTAAGCCACAATATTTACTGTAACATTAGTAGGAACGAAAAGTCAACGGATTTGATAGGCATTGAGAATAACCTAAATTATTGTTACCGGCGAAATCCTATGCGCCGCGCTAATAAGCCACCAATCCAGCGCAGTTCTTCGATTTTGAGTAATGTTGCCATCCCTAGAAAAACCGCTACGCTCAGGCCACCTGCGGCACCCACCAGCAGCGCTTCGTGCAAAATAGTGGACGTGCCGATACGCGTTGTGAGGATTGGCAGTGCAATCAGCGCAACTAGTCCCATCGCGCCAGCGGCTAGACTGGCTTTGCCGAAGGTCAACCATAAACGCTGTTCGCCAAACCCCTTGATCCGACGGGATAGCAGGATTGCCGATACCAAGGCATGAGTAATGTGTTTTAGACTGTCTGCCAGCATCAAGCTAAACAGGCCAAAGCGCGGGAACAATATCACCGCTGTGACTGCATATACACCTAGACTGAGCGCACCAATCAGCGCCGGAGTCAGTGTGTCTTGACGGGCATAAAAGGCATATACCAATAGCAAATCAAGCGCCGCAAAAGGCAACCCGATCAGATAAAGCCGCAGTGCCAGCGCCGTGTTCAACGTATCTTTCTCAACAAATAAGCCGTGCTGGAACAGCAAACCGATAATGGGGTTCGCCAGCACCAGTAAACCGATGGTCGCGGGAATGATAAGGGTGGTCGCCAAGCGCAGCCCAAGACCCAATGTGTCCTTAAACGCGCGAGTACTTTCAAGTGTGGTGAGGGCGGCCTGTCTCGCCAGCGTGGGCAGAATGGCGATGCTGATGGCAGTTGCTACCAGTCCCTGCGGAAATTGAATTAAAGTGGTCGCCCAGTTCATGTAACCAATACTGCCATCACCTGTTTGACTGGCAAGGCTAAAGCTGAAAGGTCGAATCAGCAAAATATCCATAATCAACGAAAACATGACCGGCGCGTACAGCTTGGCAATCTGCCGGACAGCAGGATGCCGCCAATTAAAAGTAAAGTGTACGCGCGCCCCTTTTAGACCCGGAAGCTGAATGATCAATTGTGCCAACGACCCGATCAACCAACCGAATGCTGCCGCCGAAATGCTATAGGCCGGACGTGCCAACGTCCATTCCACGCCGGTAAGCGTAATGCCGGGGATTAATTGCAGCGGGGGCGCGAGTAAAATAGTTGATAAAACGATGCTGCCGTTGAACATCACGCCGGCAAAAGCAGGCCACGTAAACTCGCGCAGGGCATACAATGTGCCGCTAACAACCGCGAACAGACTCATAAAGAGCAGTGAAGGGGCAATCAGACGCAAGAGATGGGTCGCCAGTGCTGCTTTTTGCGGGTCAAAACCGCTGCCGACCACGCCAATCACCTGCGGCGCAAGGAATAGCACCACTAAAATCAGCACCGACAGTATGACGGTTACCAAGCTCAACAGCACCGAGATCACACCCCACAAGGCCTTTTGTCCTTCACGGGTGGAAATCCCGCTCAACACCGGGATGATAGCACTGTTAACATGCCCACCAATCAGCAGGTCATAAAAACCTGTAGGGACACTGGTAGCGACTTCAAAGGCATCCACCGCACGCGACGCGCCGAATAAATTGGTGAGTGCGATCTCGCGCACCAATCCCAACATACGTCCAGCCAAATTGCCGAGCGCAATAACACTACTGGCACGGGCAACACCGGCGTTAGTTTCTTCCTGTGAGGGTGTTACATCGGATATTAGAACGTTGGGTGGTACTTCAGTTGTAGGGCTTTCGAGCGACATAGGGCTCCTATACGCTACTGTCCGCCCAAGCATAGCACATCGTTTAGGGAAAACGAGGTTAGACTTCGTTCAGAGATACCGACTCAACTTCGATTTCCCCACGCTAAGACAATTGGCAGCCTCCGCAAAAAGCCTTGCGAAATTACTGTTGCAGCGCATCCAGCCGATAATTTGCGGGTTTCTTTACTCGTCTTCATAACTCAACTATCTCCTATCTGAACTCTGTACTACAATCAGGAAGTAGGTCGATTCTATGATGGTGTGTTCGACTACCCGAATTATCAATCCATATTTTTAACAGCCGATTTTTAACCTTTAACCCATTGATGTACCACGACTCGGACATCATTTGGACAGCTAATCGCTAAAGGGATAAGCATGATGAAACGCCTATTAGTCAGCCTGAGCATCCTAACGATTACACTCGTCGCCTGCGGTGGAGGCGGCGCTAATACGGACTCCAACACATCTACAACCAACCAACAGAGCAATAATCCGATTAATTGGGATCGTGACCCCAAAACGATTGTTTTCCGGGCCGATGTCAGCGGCGGCAGCACTGATCTGTTCTTCGCAAAGAGCGAGGTTCCACCCTGTACGATCTATGGAGACAATCATATCGTCTGGACAAATGAACTGGGGGTCAACAATGTTCAAATATTGGAAGACCGCGTTTCAGACGACAAAATACGCGAATTTGTCAACTATGTTGCCCTGAACAAGCAGTTGTATAACTTCACGGCAAAAGCCGACACGATACCGCTGAGTGATACACCGGCAGTTGTGGAAACGCTGAACTTATTCGTCAACAATGTCGACCACAAAACAGATGCGTTTGGTGGGTGGGATATTAATTATTATCAAGAGATTTTACTCAACTGCCGCCAGATCAGCAGCGCTGCTGTAATCTTTGTACCCACAGGCGCATGGATTTCTGCACGAGCAGTAGATTACGATTCAGAAGCTCCGCGCCAACCGTGGAGTGCGCAGGCCAATGGATTGAGTCTCAAGGAATTAGCCGACAGTGGACAACCCAAATGGATCACTGACCGCAATGTAGGTGTGTTCTGGACGATGTTCCTAACAGCACCCAAGAATATCCAGTTTATTGAGGATGAACTCCAGTACAACGTTGCGCTGGAAGTTCCAAACATAACCCGTAATTCACCAGCCGCTCCCTAAAATGAAAAAGAGAGACAGTCAACCGATTGTCTCTCTTTTATAATCTTCTCAATGCTTGCAAACGTTGATTATGGCGCTTCGGTTGTTGCCACCAATGCGGTTTTAATCGCCTCAACATCGGCGTATTCTGTGCTGTCAGATAGTAAAATACCTGACTGAATACTGATGTACTCCACATCCGGTTTATGATGGGTGGTTTCGCGGTCACGCAGCGGATAGAAGTATTCACTGGACTGGTTGATGCGGGACGTAATACGTCTGCTTAATGTGTCCACATGATCCGGGGTCGTAATTACGATAAACTGCTCCGGTGCAAGATGCCCCACAAAATCATCTTTGCCACCCATTTCGCGCACCGCGTTTTTAATCATCATGGTGATGGCGCGCAGCACATCATCGGCTGCTACAAAGCCATAACTTTCGCGGAATTCGCTCATCCCATTAATCGCAATCAGCAGTACTGCCCACGGACTGTCTGCCAGAAGCAGTTCACCCAAACGCTGCTCTGCTTGATCCGATTCAGGCAGCTCGGTCACCGGATTACTGCTGGTTTGGCGGCCTGCACGGGTGATGGCATTACGAGCGCGAAGGCGCAATTCCTGCACGTCAAACGGCTTGGTGATGTAGTCTACTACACCCAATTCCAACCCTTGCAGTTTATCGACACGGTCGCGTTTTTCGGTCAGAAAGATGATCGGGATATTCTGAGTACGTCGCTGCAAACGCATTTGACGGCAAACTTCATAACCATCAATATCCGGCAGGCGAATGTCGAGCATGACGAGCGCGACATTGTGTTCTTGCACAATGTCTAGGGCCTCTTTACCCCATGCCGCCGTCAACACATCGTAGTTCTGCACCTTAAAATAGGCACTGAGCATTTCAGAAAGATCGAGGTCATCTTCGACAATCAAGATTTTGGTTTTGGTTTCAGCCATGGGTGCTTTCCCTCTTGAAGTTGTTGATGAATGTTTACCCAATCGGTGCTTTGTTAATCACAAAAACACATTGGGGATCACCACATGCTGTGCAAGCGGTTTCATAAATATAATACTCATGTCCATTTGATGCCCAGCGCATCGTTTCTTGGACGATGCCAGCCAGAGCATGACAAACGGGCTTTTCGGACTTGCGCCCCCACGCGGTAGCGCTGTTATCCACTATGAATCGAAAAGACTGAGCCGTTTGTTCAACCGCGCAGTGTTGATCGCTAAACGTGTTATAGATGTTCGCCAGTGCTTTCAACCCAATGTCGCAGCATACATCTCGTGGCAGCGCCCGGAAAGCCGGGTCGCTCATGCCAGCCATTGCGCCGAAATTACGCAACCCCAGCGAAAAACTAGCACGCCCAACACGCAGCGTCATTCCGCGCCCACCCCGAATGCCGTAACTGTCTTCCAGCGCAATATTTAGCGCTGTCATACTGGCAAAATCAAATTCCTTTGCCATATCGTCAGGTGGAAGTTGATCGACGTAGTTGTGCAGCCCTGCCTGTTTCAAAAGTGTCTTGAAGGCGGCCTGCCCCATCACATCATCCATTGCCACGAAAAAATACCGCGCAATACGATTGGGAAGGTAGAGGCCAGCCAGTTGCACGAGGCTTTGCTTTTCTTCAATTTATACGAGTTGGGACAGGGCATCAACCGTGCGGGTGACATCCAGAAAGATCAAACCCAGTTTGGCTTCTTTACGAGCCAATACCGTCAGCACGGCTTCGTCACCGACAGCTGTCAGAATAACGTAGCCGCTTTCCCCTTTAACCATGACCTGCTCCAGCATACCACGCCCCAGTTCGGAGGAGATACGCTCGCCCAGTGAGAGCATAGCAGCCGACATAGCACTTACACGGTCTTCCTCGATATGGCCGGGCAGTGAAGAAGCCATACTCAGGCCGTCAACGCTGACGATAGCCGCCGCTTCTACATCGCCAGAACTGGCCTGCAAATCGCGGAGTCGTTCCACAAGTTGTTCAGTACGGGACTTCGCCACGAGCATCTTCTCCTGCACGTCAAATAGTATTCACACGATGATTCGGATTGTAGCATACATTTTGGGCAATGGCACTTAAGCCTTGTGCCTCAACACTCTATTACAGCTTTGGAACGCTGCGATGATGGCTCGATCAGCAGTCCATTACCAACCCATGTCTACTGTAAATGAGTTTCGGTTGGCAGCATAATTGTGAACGTAGTCCCATTGCCAAGTGTACTTGCCACACTTATCGTTCCCCCATGCAAATCCACCGATTGCTTGGCAATTGCTAGCCCCAACCCTGTACCTTGAATACCGCCAACATTCGATGCCCTATTAAATGGCTCAAACAGATGTTGTAAGTCCGCCTCAGGAATTCCGATTCCTTGGTCACTCACCTTGATAGTCGCTTGACCATCGGCATATGCTAATTCCATCGTGATTGGTGCGCCTTCCGGTGAGTATTTGATGGCGTTGGTTAGGAGATTGGTCAGCGCACGCCGCATCAATTTGGCATCTATAAAGGCCTCAACCCGCCGGTCAAGCCCCTTAAAATCAAACCGGCGTTTCATCCGGTAGGCTAATTGGAGTTCTTCGATAATATCGCGACAATAAGTCTCAAGATCGACAACCTCACGGTTTAATTCTGCCCCCGTGAAGTCTTGCCGGCTGATGGTCATCACATCACTAATCAATTCGCTGAGGTGCTCAACCTGCTGGTCAATGGTGTCGTAACTTTCGAGCTTTTCTTCCGGCGTTGACCGATCACCATAATTCCGCAGCATACTATTTGCCAAACGAATGGCAGCCAGCGGGGTCTTTAAATCGTGCGACATCATCGAGATAAAACGGTTCTTCACATCCCGAAGCTCACGTTCTTTTTCCAGTTCGATGTTCAGGCGCTGCTTGTCGCGCACTTCTTTTTCCATGAACTTGCGTTCGGTAAAATCTTGTACGATAGCGATAAAAAGTTTTTGGTCATCTACATTAACCTCGCTTAAAGCCAAATACATGGGGAAAACACTACCGTCTTTTCGCTCGCCATCTAGCTCATCACCCAGCCCGCTAAAACGCTTAATGAACGTATTTAATTCGGTTTGTTCGGATTGATCATGCAGGGCAGGGATGAGTTGGCGTATATTCTGCCCGACAATTTCATCAGACGAATAGCCAAAAATATAAGCACTAGCTCGATTAAGTGAGTGGATTATTCCGAGTTTGTCAAAAGTCAGGATGCCATCCACAAGATTATCAAGAATGGCTTGCAGCAAGCGCCTGCTGGACTTCAATTCCTCTTGTTGAGTGTTGTCATTCATTTTGATCACCTTCTGGCAGACACAGCCGGTTGGTCATGCCGATGCCACAAAGATACACTTTGCAGGGAGTATAATTTAGGATGCGCAATCGTGGTTATGATGAAACATATCCGCGAAATTCTCTACTCTCAACCCGCCGAACACGTTCTATAAGCAGGGGCAACCGTATTGCATTATAAGCTTCCTTGTATCCAATCGCTACGGATTTTCCGAGTTATGCGATATTATGGTGAACTATATAGCAGGCTGGGACTAGCATTTGCCTGTCTGTGCGTTACTGAATGTCATGAGTCTCTGAACTTTAACTTCCTCTGAAATAGGCTCACTTAGAATAGGCTTGATTCGACGTGAAACTTTTGTGAATTTTGTGAATATTTCGCTAAGAAACATTGCAATCAGCAGAAATTACATTTACGATCTGTTTATGATTTTTATTCTTTATCAATGAATTGCGTGGGGGATAGTATGTTTTACTTCACACCGGAACAGACAGCGGCAACCACAAATCCAAACGTTGACGTTCAACGGATTACAAACAAATTCATGGATTTGCACGCAGCATTGTTACCTCGTGTGCGTAATCACAATCTTGACTTGCACCCACGTTGGCAAAAGACATCTATCGTTTCGCAGAAATCCGCCGCTTCGTTGGATGCCAGCGACTCGGTTGTCCTCACCTACTTCCGTTCACAGGAACAAGCCGAAATGGTCGAACGCCTGATGGGCAAGGAAACGATCGGTGTGAGCAAAGAAGTTGATACCTACTGTCATCCAGTTATCGAGATGCGGCTGACACCGGAACATTTCGTCGTCGAGCTGGTACTATCACCTAAAGCGTGGTGGGATCAACAGAACTTAATCGGCAAACTGGATCTTGCGCAGCATCGTGGTACTTTCCGCAATATGCTCCGCGACCTTGACCGCGATTACCGTTTAGGGTTCTGGGGCGGCACACATCTTAGCGATATGCACCTGACGGTCAATCATTTGCTTTATGGGCGTGTCATGGAGGAATGGATGAATACCTTCAGTGACCGGCAGGATTGGCTTCGTATCGGTAAATGGTACAGCCACGAAGACCCCGAACTGGATGACAAGGTTATTCAGAACGAAATGTTTAGTGCTGTGCAATCACTCTACCCGCTATATAACTTCATTTTGTGGACAAGCAATAATAACTTTCACGACTTTTACCAGAAACGTACCAAGTACAGCAGCCGCGCACATGCCTAAGCCGTGCTAAGTTGCAAATCTAAAATCTGAATAAAGAGGAATGTGGCATTGTCACGTTCCTCTTTATTTTTGATTGCAATATAGGTGAAATGCCTAACGCCGCATTAGCGATAGCATATCCACTTGCCCGAATACGGGTGCGATAGCCGCCATTAAGCAAATTTATCCGAATTCCGCTAGAATACTTTTAATTAACCGTCACGCGTCTGGTCAAAATCTAGTATGTCAACATCTGTTAAGCAACCCGAGGATCGCTCTAATTTCATTACGCGGTTTCTCACTGCCCTTGTCGGCGGGCCACTCATCCTAATAATCACTTATGTGGGTGGCGTACCATTCGTAATTGCAGGGCTGCTGCTAGCGGTCTTATCATTGCTTGAATTTTGTGTTTTAGGCAATGATCGCCACATGCCGGGCAATATTCCCGTAGGGTTGGTCGGTGTCGTAGGGTTGGTGCTGGCCTTCATCAACCATCAGTACGGCATTGCGCTCCTCTGTATTGCTGCCGTAGTTGTTATATCCCTAATTTGGGATATTCTGGGTGGCACAAGCGACAAACGGTTGGCGCGAGTCGGCATGACACTGGCAGCGCTGCTGTACGCAGGTATTCCGGCTTCTTTTATCATTTTGATTCGGAATCTTCCCGATGGTCTCGTTTGGATGATTTTGATCTTTATGCTGACGTGGGGGACGGATAGTTTTGCTTATTTGGGTGGTCGGGTATGGGGTAAACATTTACTTGCGCCCTCCATATCGCCAAAGAAAACGATTGAGGGTGCGGTGGTCGGCAGTATCGGCGGCTTTATACTCGGTATATTGACCTTGCTCGTCAGCCAACAAATAACGCCCATGCTTGTTGTTCTAACGCTAATTGCACCGTTTCTTGCCGTGATTGGCGATCTGTTCGAGTCACGCCTGAAGCGATATTTTCATGTGGGTGATTCGCATGTGACGGGGCTGAATATTATTCCGGGGCATGGCGGCGTGCTTGACCGTACTGATGCGCTAATTTGGGTCGTAACCCTGTTTTATGTCTACTTCTTAATTAGCGGTGCAGGAATATAGTTCTTTTTAGCTACCAACATCTATTTAAAATCACGAATATGACGCTACAATTAACAATATATTGATGAATGTGTAACCTGCTGTAATGTACTTGAGGTGAGATCATGGCTAAAAAAGTTGCTGGCCCGCAGCCTAATCGCGAAGAACTTTTACAAATGGGGATCCGTGCCGCCAAAGATGGCAATCCGGGTGGGGCACGTATCTTTTTTGAACAGGTGCTTGGGCAGGATAAGCGCAACGAACGCGCTATGATGTGGATGGCGAAAATTGCGACCGATAACAAGGCCGAGCGCAAGAAATGGTTGGAAAAGACGCTGGAAGTCAATCCGGACAATATTCAGGCGCGTGAAGCCTTGAAGAAAATGGCTTACGTTCGCAGCGCCACCGAAAACCGGACTTTGCTGACGTTCGGTATGATCGCTGGTGTGTTAATTGTGCTGGCGATTGTTGTCGTGGTTGGTGTCGTCATTCTCAACCGTCAATAAATCAACTACATTTGGGAGGTTTCCAACAGCCTCCCTCTCTCATTAGCTGATGATGTTTGACAGCCTGTTTGTTGGATTGTGCGTGCGTCCACCAGTAGTTATTACTCCGTTGTCTAGTCTCCATGATATGCAATTGCTGTTTCTGGTATAAAATAGATAAGTGTATCGGCGTGTTCACAACGCGGAGGCTTTGCTTTGGCTGGTAATAATTCACTCGATGAAAAACTGAGAACAGGTATAGAAGCAGCACGAAGGGGCGATAAAGCAACCGCTAGTCGTCTATTGCGGCAAGTTGTAGACATCACCCCCAATAACGAGGTCGCCTGGATGTGGCTGGCTTCTGCGCTGGATAATTTAACCGAACGCAAACAGGCTTTAGAGCAGGCGCTGCGCATCAACCCCGGAAACACCCGCGCCCAGCAAGCACTCGAACAGTTGAATGCTGCTCTGGGGGTACCGGCTGCCCCCCGGCGCGGACCAGTTAATACGCGCAATGCCCCCCGCCAAGCTCAAGGTGGCGGCAACACACTCATCACGATTCTCGGCGCAATTATTGCGTTGGTGATTTTAGCACTCATCATCTTTGCGGTGGTATCGGGCAGCCAGAACGCTAACCCCTTGCCAAATCCTGCTACTCAGCAAGCTGTTCTGAGTACGGCCAAGCCGACCGCAACCGTTGATCCTAAAGATTATACCGCCACGCCGTTCTATGGCATTATCGTCACCGTCAACGCCACAACCCAGATTACACTGCCACCCAGTTTCACGCCGACGTTTACTTTCACGCCCATCCCTATCACCCCAACTGCAACACCCTACCCGATGGCGCAGTTCACGGTGCTTTACACCAGCTTGAAATCTGGTCAAACCCAACCCTCGCTGTATCAGGTTGATGGCGCAGGTACAAACGACCAGCAAATCGCTGATGGCACGTCTGGTTTTTCGGATATAACTTATTCACCGGATGGCTCAAAGATCGCCTTTGTACGTACGACAACATATGACAACAATGGCAACTCGGTGACCACACCGGAATTATTCATCGCTCCTGCCGGCAATCCGTCCGCTGCCGTGCGCATTACCCAGTTTGGAACATCCGAACTCTCACATCCTTCATGGTCACCCGATGGTGTACGACTTGTTGTTTCCAGTAATTGGGACGGCGACACCGATTTGTGGACAATGACCGACGACGGAAACAATCAAGTGAAGATTACCGAAAATGATTTTGCTGACCGTGATCCAGCGTGGTCACCTTTGGGGGATGAGATCATCTATGCCTCCGAACAAGCAAATGAAGCCGGAAGTGGTCAAACCGAGCTTTTCAGTATCTTGCCGGATGGCACGAATATCAAACAGTTGACCGATGCCAATAACAGCAGCTATTCGCCCGCGTGGTCACCGGATGGCAAGCGGATTGTCTTTGCCAGTGATCGCAATGGCGATGGTGATATTTTCGTCATGGATGCAAACGGGCATAATTACATACTCATTACCAGTGATGCCTCAAGCACAGGCACTGGTGCAGAAGACCGCCTTCCGGTTTTTAACCCGGTCGGGCAAATGCTGATGTTTGTGTCCAACCGCGACGGCACGTCATTCAAGTTCTATATGTCCGATCTAAAAGGTAATAATATCGCCCGCCTTGCCGATCCGGGGTTGGATATCCAGTCTTTTGCCTTCCGTCCTGAGTTACTACTCAGCAGGTAAGCGTAGCAACCCAACATAAACCGTGAATCTCGACAGGATGTTTAATTGTGAGTGAAGAAAACAATATTCAAGACTTAATGCGGCGCGCCATCGAGGCCGCCCGCGAAGGTAAAAAGGCTGAAGCCAAAGAACTGTTTCAACAGGTTGTCGATCAAGACGACAAGAATGAAAAAGCGTGGATGTGGTTGGCCTCGGTGGTCGAAACTGACGAGGAACGCCGTGTTTGCCTGAGCAATGTGTTGTTCATCAATCCCAACAATGAACGCGCGCAAGAGGCGATGGCAAAGCTCGATATGCGCAGCCAACAGGCCAAACAGGATGAGGAAGTGATGCCCGGCATCAGCCGCCGCCAACTGCTCATCTTCGGTGGTGGTGGTATCGGCATAATCGTTCTGATTCTGGTCATATTCCTCGTGCTCACGGGCAGCCGCAACGCTCAGAACGCCGACGCGACCCGCATTATTTCCGATGGCTACGCCACCGGAACAGCAATTTTGGCTATGGCCGCGACTGAAAGTGCCAATGGAACGGCTACCCTGCTGGCTATATCCACCGCGACTGACCTCCCTACGGCGACCAATTCACGCGCTACCCTGCCGCCCGTACTTGACCTTGTGACCCCTACGGCGGAACCGCTGCCGACTGGAACCGCTTTGCCGTATCCCAGCGGCTTGTCGGGGCGCATCATCGGATGGAGTGGGCGTGACGTAACCCAAACGGGTTACCTGCCTATCGTCGCCTATAACCTCACGGATAAAGCAGCCGTGTTACCGTTATCCAATGCGCAGGGACGGAACGCTGATATGAGTGTGGATGGGCAGCGGGTAATCTACACGCGCTATTACTCGTCCACAACATTCGACACGGGTATCGAGCAAATTGGCATTGATGGCACCGGGGTAACTTCGCTCACCATCGACCAGCCAGTCGTCAAAGCGCAGATGCCAAGTTATTGCCCCACCCAGAATCAAGTTGTCTTTGTCGGGCTGCCATCAGAATTTCAGGGTGACCCCGGTTCAACCGTTTTCCCGTCGCAGGTCTTTGTTTTCAATATAGATGCTAAACAACTCTTCCGTCTCACGAATGACAAAGCCAGCTATACCTATCCGGTTTATTCCCCGGATTGCAGCCGCATCGCCGTTATTCGCACTGAAACAGGTGGAGCGAATGCAGGCAGTGATGTTTACGTCATTGATACCGCTTCACTGGCACAAACCGCGCTGACCAACGACGGCGCGGCCTATACCGAGTCGTCACCGCACTGGTCGCCCGACGGAATCCAACTGACGTATAGTGCCTTCCCCAAAGACGCACCTACCAACAGTGACATTATCTTGCGCCGCGCTGACCCTTCCAGTACGCCGCTGGTCGTTGTTAAAGACCTTGCAAACGATCTTTTCCCTGTCTTCAGTCCGGACGGCAAATATATAGCTTTCTCCAGCAATAGGGGTGGCTATTATGATCTCTATGTTCTTGAGCAGGAAACCAGCACGATTTATCAACTGACCAACACGGTGGATGAAGATTATCCGGGTGCGTGGGGTTCTTAGCCCTTACGCATTTATCCGACGAACCAACCGAATTAACGAGAACCATTTGGGTAGGGCAAGAGTTTTCTTGCCCTTTCTTGTTGCCCTTACTAACGGACGCTTGCCAACTAGGCCATTTTTCGGGTAGGCTGTATAATCGACAAGTAATTATTCATAACATTGATGTGGTATGAATATGTTCATGTCGAGTCGCATAAACGGTAAAACGAGGTAAGCAGCGCCATGGTCAATCAGCAGGCAGCACGCCCCGGCAGTGAACGTTTCGAAGAACTCTTTCAGGCGGGCCGCAGCGCATTCGCAATGGGTAACCTTCAACAAGCACACGACTTTTGGAAAGAAGCCGCCCGTCTTAGCCCGTTTAATGAACAGGTTTGGTTAGCACTGTTAGATGTCATCGAGAGTGATGACGATCGGCGCGTTTGCCTTCAAAACATCCTTCAGATTAATCCGCTGAATGTTCAAGCGCGGCGAATGCTCAACCAGATCGTAGCCCGCAAAGAGAGCGCAGCACAACTTCATAACGAGGCAAAAACCGGCGTGAAAAAAGACAAACGCCGCCGCCGTGGGGTATTTGCCCGCGCCTTCTTCCTCGGATTGGTCATCGGCATCTCCGGTGTCATCTTCGGTATCGTCCTCAGCATCCTCATTTATGCCCGCTAACAATCAAATGGTCGGGGTAGAGCAGTGAGCCCAAACAACATCATCTAAATTTCGGTTTGGTTGGCCTTTTCGTTTAGCCGGTTTCAGTTACAGGAATCAATTGAAAAATTGTTATCGTCTTGATACCAATGCCCCGACCAAGCCCATCTTCTGCTCCACTTATCAGGCATAGCTAAACAGCACATTCAGCGCCAGTAATCCACGCGCCGACATGCCCCCTATTCACAACCTAACCCACGTTCCCCACATGTTCCAACGGTAAGCCATCAACTAGCTTGACAGCCATTGGATTAAGTGTGAAAATACAGGAAAACGTTTTCCTGATTGCCGACGATTTTTATTTTCTAAACTGGAGTAATTCATGAGTAGTAGTGGAAAAACGCGCTTGGCTATGATTGGCTGCGGCGGCATGGCGCGCGGGCATGTGCGCCAGATTTTAAAGCAGCAGGATACTACCGAAGTAATTGTCGTCAACGATCCGTCAGATGAAGCCTATGCGGAAATGCAGCAAGTTTTTACGGATGCGGGTCTGACCCCGCCACCGAATGTCAAAGACCTTACCCAACTTCTGACTGATTATCAGAACCAAATTGATGTGGCTTTTATCGTAACCCCTCATGCGTTCCATTACGCACAAGCCAAAGCTTGTCTCGAAGCTGGCTTGGATGTTCTGCTCGAAAAACCGATGGTTGTTACGGCTGCCGAAGCCGAAAGTCTCATCGAAACGCGTGACGCAACTGGCAAATTATTGGTGATCGCCTTCAACGGCAGTTTGTCTCATCAAATCCGCACCGCTTCTGGCATGATTGCATCCGGCGAAGTCGGCACAATCCAAAATATCGTGGCTTATGTTTGGGAAGACTGGTCAGAACACTATAACGGTCATTGGAAGCAGCAGCCCGAAATTTCCGGTGGTGGTTTCATGTTCGATACCGGCGCGCATATGTTGAATACCGTATCCGACCTTGCCGGTCAAGATTTTGTTGAGGTCGCCGCATGGCTCGACAATCGCGGCAAACCTGTTGATATTCTCGGCTGCGTCATGGGTCGTTTGGAGTCGGGCGCACTCGTAACCATGAATTCTTGCGGTAATGCCATCCATTCTTGCGCCTCTGAGATTCGCCTATTTTGTACCGAGGCTATCATTCGCACCGGCATCTGGGGCGAATATCTTGAAATCCAACGGGAAGGCGAAAGCCAACTTCAGACGGTCACAGTTCCCGCCTCATTGGGAGCTTGGGAGCAATTTTACGCCGTTCGCAGTGGCAAGATGAAAAATCCGTCTCCGCCCGAAATTGGCCTGCGGATGGCTAAACTCTGGGATGCAATTCGTGCTTCAGCCGCTCAAAACGGCGCAGTGGTTCGCTTAAAATAATTTTCACACTATTGACGATAAGGAAAAATTCAAATGAGCAATCAACTCCGTGTCACAATCTGGAATGAAGGTCGGCACGAACAAATCCACGAAGCCGTTCAAAAGGTCTACCCTGAAGGCATGGGCAATGCCATCGCCAAAGGCATACAGGAATATGGCTACTCGACGCGGGTCGCCACGTTTGACGATCCTGAACATGGATTGACCGAAGAAGTTCTCAGCCAAACGGATGTTTTAACATGGTGGGGGCATATGCTCCATAACGATGTGCGCGATGACATTGTTGACCGTGTCCAAAAATATGTTTTGAATGGAATGGGGTTAATCGTCCTACACTCCGGTCACGAGTCAAAAATCTTCAAGCGGCTGATGGGAACCACCTGCGACCTCAAATGGCGTGAGACTGGCGAAACCGAACGCTTATGGGTATCTGACCCCGGTCACCCGATTGCTGAGGGTGTGGGTGATTATATCGAGCTGCCCGAAGAAGAAATGTACGGCGAACCCTTCTACATCCCGACACCGGATGCACAGGTTTTCATCAGTTGGTTCGAGGGTGGCGAAGTCTTCCGCAGCGGCTGCTGCTATACCCGTGGTCGCGGCAAAATATTCTATTTCCGCCCCGGTCACGAAACATTCCCAACCTATTACAACAAGCAGGTCATTCGCGTCATTGCCAATGGTATAAAATGGGCTGCGCCGATAACTGGAGCGACTATTACCGCCGAACGGCATCGCTCCACACCAATCGAAACTATCAAACCAAAGCACTAATAACTGTAATCGCCCATTAGTTTTTGCGGGGGGATGAGGTTGATTCACGCACGATCAATTGCGTCCCCACCGTCACCGTTTGAAACTGCGCGGTCGGTTCATTGATTTCGCGCAAGAGTAAATCAATTGCGGCCTGACCGATTTGTTCCGGCGGTTGTGCCACTGTCGTCAACCTCGGAATAACGTGCGATGCCAGTGGAATATCATCAAAACCAATCACCGATAAATCACGCGGCACATTCAGTCCCAGCTCATAGGCTGCCCGCAGTACGCCCACTGCACAAGCATCCGTAAGCGCGAAAATCGCAGTTATTTCAGGGGATTCATGCAGCATTGTCAGCGCTCCCATGTAACCTGCTGCCGACTGATTTTGATTATCAATATAAAAGAAATCTTTCTTGTTGAATTGAAGTCCGGCATCCGCCATCGCTTGGCGCACCCCTGCAATCCGTTCGCTACCCGGTCCGTATTTTGGCAATAATGCATCGGCTCCCGAATCGAGTATGCCGATATGTTTATGCCCTAGTTCAATTAAGTGGTGAGCGCCATCATAACCACCTTGAAAATTATTAGCGACGACTTGGTTAACCTTCATTGACCGAATCCCGCGGTCAACCAGAACCGTTGCAATACCCATATTTAACAACCGTTGGACATTTTCGATTGAATCATTCACCGGCAGCGAAGGCACGAGAATCGCACCTTGAACACGGTTCTGAATCAGATTATCAACACAGATGGCTTCTTTTCCACTATTACTCTCGGTGCTGGAAAACAACGGGCTAAAGCCCATTGCCGAGAGTGCCTTTTCAATTGCAAAGGCCAGATTGCAAAAGTAAAAGTCGTTCAGGTGCGGCACTAGAACGCCGATACTTTGCGTTTGCTGGAGGCGCAGATTACGGGCAGAAACATTGGGCTGATAGTTCAACGACTCGATTGCATCCATTACCTTTATACGTACATCGGGGCTAACATATTTTGTGCGGTTCAATACGCGCGACACTGTAGCGATAGAAACACCAGCCTGTTTGGCGACTACTTTGATCGAAGTCATTGGGTATTATTCCTATATTTGTTGACAACCTTGAGTCAAGTGTGCTAAAGTCTAGCCAATCAGGTAAACGTTTTCCCAACTTTAATCCTGAAACTCACATTATTCTAACTGGTTTGTGAGGAGGATGAATAGATAGAACCAATTATAGTCAATCTCAAACAAATTTAATGTCCATATATATGTTATAGGAGAGATAGTTATGCCCTCCCAAAAGTCTTTGACCCGTCGTGATTTCTTGAAAATGTCCGCCCTTGCGGCTGGTGGTATTGCATCTGCGCAGATGTTGTCTATGCCGATGCTCGTTATGGGGCAGGATACCACCGAAATAACACTTGTGGCTCCCGGTCGTGAACTGGGTGTTAAATACTGGGATGTCATTATCGAAGGCTTCAATGCCAAGATGCAAGCCGATGGTAAACCCTTCCGCGCCAAGCAGACACCCGGCCCTGCAACCGACAATGACTATGTAACTAAGATCATCCTTGATGCGGCCTCTGGCACACTCAGTGATGTCGTGTCGGTCAACGCCGCCCGTTACGAAGACATGGCTGCTGCCGGTTACTTAGCTGACCTCACCCCCCTGCTTGCCGATAATGCCGATTGGGCACAATATTCGCCCGTCGTCAAAGACCAACTGGCAATTGACGGGAAAGTTTACGGCATCGCCGATGCTGGCACATTCACCCTGTACTATCGCAAAGACTTATTGGCTGACGCTGGTATTTCGACTGACCAACCCGAAACATGGGATGATTTTTACGCTCGTGCTGACGAAATCCTCACCAAGACAGGCGCAACACCAGCCGGTATCCCCGGCGGTCGTTCATGGGGCGGCGGCACATGGGAAGAAGGCTTCCGCCACGTATGGCTGGGCTTCGCAGAAGCGAATGAAATCTTTGATACCGCCGACAACAAGTGGGTCGTCAAGAGCGATGGCTTGCTCAAGGCACTTGGGGTCTATGAAACACTGGCAACCAATAAGTGGCTCACAGTTGACAGCCTCCTCAGCCCCAACCCGTGGGAACCCATCAAGTATCAGGGCTTCCCAGCCAAGACCGTGGCGGTTGTCACCGGTGGTGCCCAAGGCATCGGATTCGCCACCGCGCAGCGCTTGCTGCAATCCGGCGCAGAGGTGGTGATCTGGGACATCGACGCAAACAAGCTCGCCGACGCGTG
>JBBSBS010000062.1:0-21467 GCA_038251045.1 Aggregatilineales bacterium
GATGCACCATCTGCGCCTGCTCCGGTGTCGGATAATCCGCAAACCAAAGAAGAAATTCAGGCGTTGTTGGATAATCTTGATATGAAACTGTCTAGAGGTGAGCTTTCTGAGGCGATTTATACCAAGCTGACCGAAAAATGGCAGGCCAAGCTGGACAGCATGTAATTCAGTTTACCGAAGTTTGGATATTGAGGAGGCGCGTGATTCCCATGCGCCTCTTTTATTTCAATTGAATAGATTGTAAGACATAACTATCCGCGCTGCCGACGGGTAAGCGTGTATCGGTTGCCGGATCGTATAAGCCAAGTTCCAAAGTGTACATACCTGCCAGCATGCCATTTAACGGTAATGTGTAGACATCACGATAAACCACGCTTGGCAGCCACGTTTCGGTGCTTATGCGCCCATTCTGTGGGTAGCGGTCGTCCTGTGTCCACAGCGGTGAGCCAGTAGTGAGATTGATTTCACCGAGCAGATGCACAAATATTTTTAGCGGTGCGGATGTGGTTTTTAGTGGTTTCCAGTAAAGCCATACAGTTAGTTCACCTGACGGATCAGCCGGGAAGATGACTTTATAGCCGACTAATTCAGTTACATTGCTGAATGTCGCAAATGGCGATTGAGCGATTTCATCCGATGCGACCTGCCAATTTTTATAGGCAAACACATTCAGTCCACCGGGGTTGTCGTGCAGCACAAGCTGCATATGGGCATCCAGCCAGTTTTTGACGATACCAGCGTTCGGCCAGTCGGGGAATTCTTGTCCGACCTGCCAAATGGCAGTTTTCTCCTGATTGTAGGCCTGGAGTGCGGATTGGATGTCGGCAATGGGCTGCTGCGGTGTTTGCGGCAGCGGAATATCTGGCGCAATAGCGGATTGCGATTGGTGGTAATAGTAACCGAATGCCGGATCAGCCGCGCTTTGAATGATGAGATCATTGGGCTGTGCATTTTGCTGGATAAAGTGTGCAAGCGCGGGCCAATCACGGGCTTTAGCATATGCCGGATCAAAATAATAATTCGTCAGGCTGGTGCCGCTGATCGTAATCCAACCAGCGAGCAACAACATGGATACTGTTTTGCCTACGAGCGGGTGTTTGAGTCGGCTGAAATAGAGTACCAACCCGGTGAAAATCAAGATGTAAATGGGCGTTGTTGGTAATACATAGCGCGGCGTGAAAATATCCAGTTTCGTAGATATAAAAGCTAAGAGTACAGGGGGTATGATACCCAGAAGTGTGAGCGCGATTGCCATGCGCCGGTTATTGTGCCAGATTGCAACCAGACCCCCAAGCAGCACGATAAGCAGAAGCGGCCATGTCTGGGTTAGTGTATCGGCAGGAAGGGTTATTTCGCCGAAGTTTAAGACGGGCAGGAAGTGTTTCCAGAGGCGGGTGACATCCAGTGCCCCGCCGATGCTGCCAGTGTATCCGCCACGCGCGAATAGAGGCGCTTGAATGATCAAAAAAGAAGCCATCGACAGACCGACGGCAAGGGCTGCTGCTGCTGCCCACCAGACGACGACTTTCCAATTGCGCCAATAGATGATCAGTACATACGCTCCAAAGGCGGCAAGTGAGAGCAGTTCCGTATAGAAAATGTTGGCGGCAAGGCTGGCGGCAAGGGCATAGAGAAGCCAATCTCGCCTACGTTGATTATCGAGCGCGCGAAGTCCTAACCACAGTGCAATCAGGCTCAAACCTGCCCAAATGGCATAGTTACGGGCATCTTGCGCGTGCCAAATTTCAAAGGGATGAATCGCGAATAATAAGGCTGCCAGCAGGCCAATCTGATTGTTACCAAGGCGCTTGCCGATGGCGAAAATAGCCGGAATTCCGAGCAACCCAGCCAATGCAGGAAGAAGTCGCATTGCCAGTTCGCTGGTTCCAGCGATGACTCCCCAGCCGCGAAAAACGGCGTAGGTCAGTACGGGGTGTGGTTCTATAGTCGCTGTTTGTGCAAGCGCTATATTGAGGGGCTGACCTGCCCAATATTGGACGCTGAAGGCTTCATCGCCGCGCAAAGGAACACTTGTGAGGTGATAAATACGCAAAAAGAAGCCGATCATGATAATCAGAATCATGATCGGCAGCGTATGGGTAAAAGATTTCAAGTGAGCCATTAGCTGATGATTGTTGCTTCTTCCAGCGCGTCTGCAATTTGCTCGGGATTAATGACACCGACTTCTTGTTTTTGCTCAGGTTTGCCTTTACCGGAACCTTTTTTGGCAGGTGTGGCTTGCTCGACGAGCGCGTTTTGTTTCTGGCTCAACTGGCGCATGTAGTCCCGCAGGTTTGGCTCTTTGTTTTCGTCGGCATACAACACAGGCACTGTGGGATCCTCAATCGTCAAACGGGCTTTGGGATCAACAAATATAATCATGGGCTGTACTTCAACATCAGTACCACTTTTTGCGAGCAGACCTTTGACATAGGCAGCAGCCTTGTGCGCATCCTCGGTTGGATTGCCGACGGCATCGCGCCGGAAGAAGCGACCCACGCCGGAGAACAGGCCGCCCTGCGACTGCCACTTATCCCCATTGACTGAATAAATACCGTCCTGATAGCGGGTGACGATAGCCCAAATGCCTTGCGGCGTAATGAGGACATGACGCGCGGGGAAATGGTAATAGTTGTAAAGGACGCTGCGCTTGCTCAATCCCTTTAGCCCGGCTGGAATTGCTTTTTCGGGGCGGGGTTGGCGTACCCAAAGGTTGGTCATGCGTACCGAAACCAATGTGCTGATAAAACCAACGGGCAGCACAATCCACGGCAAAATGACAGAGAGAGCCAGCGTCAAACCGTCTTTCGCCTGAAGCTGCAAATTGGCGACCAAGAAGCCGGCTATCAGCACACCCATGCTGAAGAAAAACAGTAGGTTGGCTGTACGACGGTTTCGTTTGACAAGTTCGGTGTTCGTTTCGATACGCATGTAGTGCTACGTTCCTTTAAGTTAACTGCTGATATTAGGCCGGTACGAAATAGGATATGCCACCGCTGTGGTCAATTTCGGCGCATACGAGATTACCTATACGTAGGGTTGGTAGAATCTTGAAACTGCGCGGTGAGCCGGAGGCAATACCAATGATCGCACGGTCGATGTCTGCGGGGTTTGGCATGACGCAGTGGGTCACAGGGATTTTCAAAGTGTCGCTGATAGCCTGTCCCTTGTTGCTATAGAAGGTGATGTCGTAATAGAGGTGCATACGGGTATAACCAGCAGGCGCACCGGGAGCATAACCCGGCCAAATTGCGGTACAACGTGGCTCAATTCTGCCACCATAACTGATACCTACGTCAGCGGTGTCCCAGAACAAGGTGTCGCAGGCAGGGGGGTAAACTTTCAACGGACTCAGGTCAGTATTGGGATCGGATGCAATCTGTCCCGTGCCTGCCGCGCTAGTGGCAACGGGCACAATGGTGGGTACGCCCGCACCTGCACTGCTGATTTCGGCAGTAATTCGAGCGATGCCGTTGAGGTTCAGGCTGACAGGTGCGGTTCCGTTTGAGGGGCCAAAGACTGTCGCGCTCGACAGTTTGGTCAAGTCAAAGCGTCCACCCGGTGTCCATGCCCAGTAGGTTAATACGGACGGCCCGGATTTATCTGACAGAAATTTGAAGTTGACTGGTAAATAGAAGCCCACCCAAACCACAGGCTGGGTGATCGTTACCGGAGTAGGGAAGGTGAAGGTAAAGACACCCGGTTGGGTGATAGTTGCCTGTGCTTGTCCGGCAAGCGTTGCATCGAGCGGCGTGCCACCGTTGGCATCTTGGTAAATAACAATATCAACTGGCGTGGTTGCTACAGCGGTATCAACTGCAATCGACACCTTGTCGATGGTGGCGGGAAAGCTCAATCCTTGAGAAGTGAGGTCAAACCCGTTCATGACCAGTGTTTGTTCGCCAGTGATGAACCAAGTTGTGTTTGCATCGCCACTGTTGATGTTTAAAACTTTTTGTCCTGCACTGACAAACAGGGTCGATAGACTCATTGCAAAAATTGCAACTATTGCTACCACCATTACTTTTATTTTACTACGCATATCTTTTCCTCCACTGAGTAAACAGAGTGTACCGCTTACTCCACATTTGTGTATAATGCGACGGCTATTGTAGGGATAATGTTGTCTATGGTCAAGCAATTCAACAATCGTAACCGCCAGTTAGTACTTTTGGTGGGGTTTTTACTGGTTGCCATTGTTATTTGGTTGACTATTATGTCGGAGTTCCGACTCGATGACAGTTTTATCACATACCGCTACTCGCGTAACTTTGCACAAGGTGCCGGACTGGTTTATAACCCCGGCGATAATGTGCTTAGTACAACCGCGCCTCTTTATGCCATTTTACTCGGAATACTGAGCTGGATTATCCCAGACTTTCATCTCTTCGGGAGTTTGATCGGTACTTTAAGCATTGGGCTAGGCGGCTGGCTGATTTACAGCTTGCTACCTAAGCGAATGGCGGTTGGTGTTCGCCTCTGGGGCGGATTGGTTTATGTTCTCAGCAGTCCATTGTGGCTGGCGCTGGGCATGGAGACCGCCTTTTGGATGATGTTGGTGCTGGCTGCGGTTTGGCTGATGCAAGAAAAGCGCTGGCATTGGGGCGGTTTGCTGATTGGTTTAGCTGCACTCGCACGACCGGACGCGGCTTTACCGGCTGCACTGCTTGGGTTGATGTTGATTGCCACGTCAATTAATCGCGTAGGGACGACCCGTTGGTGGTGGCGACCAATCTTAAACTATACAGTGGCCTTGTTGATCCCACTGATCATATTTGGATTGTGGGCATACGCAACTTATGGTTCGCCATTTCCTGCAACGCTGTCTGCCAAGAGCGCACAGGCTGTGCTGGGTATTACCGGGATGGGTGTTGACGTGACAGTATGGGAAGGGCTGCGCTTAATTTTGCGAAGTTTGATGCAGCAAAGCCCATTGTATATCGCGCTGGCGCTGCTGGTGTTGTTCGGGTTAGCTAGCCCATTCAATCCGTCTATACTAATCGTGGTCATGTGGAGTGGGCTGCATTTGTTGGCTTATATGCTGCTCAAGGTTGCTCCTTACCGCTGGTATTATTCTCCACTGGTGCCGGGTGCAGTAATATTGGCGGCATCCGGTTTAGATTACATACTGCAACGGCTCAAGATGCGCCGTATTCCGTACGCATCCGTACTAGTGGGTGCAATTGCTGTTTTTCCATTAATCGCTCAAGCTACATCATTTACGGTCATCTACCAGCGCATTCAAACGGGTGGGCCCGTGGATGTCATGCTGCCGATTGTTGATTGGCAGGTTTACCGCGAAACGGGTGAATGGCTGGACGAAAATACACCATCTGATGCAACGGTCGGTGTCGCGGAAGTCGGGCAGATCGGCTTTTATGCCCGCCGCTATATGACGGATTACCTCGGCTTGCTGCAACCTGATGTGACCGCTGGACTTAAACGGGGTGATTTTTACAGCTGGTTGGTGGGATATGCGCCCGATTATCTGGTATTTCAGCGGTTTCGCGGTGCGGCTCTTGTCCTTTACAACTATGTGATTCAGGATGACGCGTGGTTCAACGCCAATTATCAACCTGTCACCGAGTTTGATGATGCACGTTACTCGTCGGGACCAGTCACGATATATAAGCGAATCACTGACAAGCCGGATGTAACTGAACATCCTAGTGAACTTGATTTTGGTGGACTGCGACTACTGGGTGTGGCAACCGATGGCGATGTCATTCCTTCGAGTGGTGGTTCGGTGCGGGTGCGACTCGATTGGGAAGTCGTTGGAATGCTGCCCGACGATTTACACATCGCGGTTAAAGGTCTGGCAATGGCAGGAAAAAACCCTGCTTTTGATGGAGATTACCGGACTCCAAATTGGCATGGGAAATTTTCTACGTGGCACGGCTTTGTAGTGCCTAATGGCGTTACACCGGGCACGTATACGCTGCTGGTGGCTGTAGGGCCGAAAGGTGGCCCATATCTGGAACAGGGGGTTGGTACAGTCAAAGTCGCCAGAGCGCCTTAACTCGTCGTTGTAAGGTTTGACCGCAGTGCTATAATCTGGCGGGTTTTGAAGATAGGAAGACCCTGTTTTATGGAAATTGTACTATTAGCGTTGGTCATGTTGCTCGGTTTAGGCGCGTATTGGGCGATGGTTATTTTCCCAAAACAGCGCGATTTCTCTAAACGTCAGCGGTACGTGCGTACACTGGCGGAGGGGGATGAGGTCGTGACTTATGGGGGGGTAATCGGGAAAGTTTTGGCAATTGATGCCGAAATGGGTGTTGCCCGGGTCGAAATTGCTGATGGCGTAGTTGTCCGTTTGGTGACGGCTGCGTTGATACAGCCATATGATCCTGAGGTCTTTGCCGAAGCTGCGCGAAAGGGTTTGGACGGTCCACAGCCGTCCGTCTCTGAGACACAATTGTAGTGATAATCGTGTGGGGTGGGCGTGCCACCTCGCCGCAACCAATTCAAGAAAGGTTCTTTTATGAGAGGCCATGTGCGTTGGCTGATTCTTATTCTCCTGCTTACCGTCTTTACGGTTTGGGTAAGCTTGCCGAATACGAAAATCAGTAATGTTTCCAGTTCGTGTTACAACTCTGCTGATGCTGGAACAGAGCCAGATCAGGGACTTCATCTCGACTTCAATGATGATTGTAAAGATGATTTTGGTCTGAATGTAAAGCAAGTTTATGGTTTGGATATTATTGGTGGTTTGCGTGTTTTGCTTCAAGCAGATTTGCCAGCGGGTTCATACACAGTAGAAGATTTGCGTAATGCTGCTAACAACGTTAGCAAGCGCGTGAACTCTCTCGGTGTGGGTGAGGCTACGGTGCAGGTGCAGGGTAGCAACCGTATTCTGGTTGAACTGCCGGGGGTAAAAGATCCTCAACAGGCGGTTGACCTGATTCAGAAGACAGCTTTGCTTGAATTTGTAGATTTCTCCGGGGTCAATAATGTCTCGCAATATGAGGGACGTAAGATTCTGACCGATGAGCAGGTTAAAGCCGAGCAGGCACGAGCCGCCGCCGAGGCTGAATCGGCTAGTCAAACGCCGGTTAGTGCTGATGCAACCGCAGAGGCAACCCAACAGGTTTCTGCCGAGGCAACGGCTGAGGCGACTCAAGAAGCAGTTGTTGCGGCTGCTACACCGGTGGTTCCGATTGAAGAACCGGGTGTGCCTAATCCAAATACTGGACAGCCTTTCCATACGGTGATGACAGGGGCGGGATTACAAAGTGCTGCGGCGCAGTTGGATCAAGGTAATAAGTGGGCAATCCGCTTTGAATTGACATCGGAAGGCGGGCAAGTGTTCGGGCCGTTTACCGGTGGCGCAATTGGTCAACCTATGGCGATTGTACTCGACGGTATTGTGTTATCCGCGCCGACCATTCAGGCACGACTGGATAGCGGTGGTACGATTACGGGCAACTTTAGCCAAGAAGAAGCTCAGACGTTAGCACTTCAACTGCGGTCGGGTTCACTACCCATTCCCTTACGCGTTGTGAGCAGCGAAACTGTGGGCGCAACACTGGGTCAAGAGTCGGTCAACCTGAGTATTCGCGCGGGTGTAGTGGGTGTCATCATCATTCTGGCGTTTATGTTGATTAACTATCGTGTGCCGGGTATTGCTGCCAGCCTCGCGCTGTTGGTGTTCATCGTATTGAACCTCGCAATGTTCAAACTCATTCCGGTGACGCTGACGCTGCCAGCCATCGTTGGTTTCTTGATTTCGATAGGTACGGCGGTTGACGGTAACATCCTCATTTTTGAGCGGATGCGTGAAGAAATGAGAGCAGGCAGAGATGTTGATTCTGCTGTTGACGAAGGTTTCACCCGTGCATGGACTTCCATCCGTGACTCGAACTTGTCGACAATTCTAATCAGCGCGATATTGTTCCTGTTTGGTCAAACACCGGGAGCCAGTGCGGTGAGCGGTTTTGCCGTTACGCTGTCGCTCGGTCTGCTGTTGAACTTGTTCACAGCCATTATCGTCACCCGTACATTCCTGCATATCATTCTGGCTATCACCCGCGGCGCGATCAAAGCACGTCCGTGGCTGATGGGCGTGTAAGGCGAGGAGCAACATTATGTATAGTCTGGTTCAAAAGCGGCGGTGGTTTTACGGCCTGTCGCTAACAATTATCATTTTTGGTTTTGTGATTATGCTGTATTCGCAGGCAACTACGGGTGCTGCCTTTAAGTTGAGTATCGACTTTGAAGGTGGCAGCATTTATGAGTTGAAGTTTACGCAATTGGGCGCAAACGAAGACAATATTCGTAGTGTCTTTGCAAAGTATGGCGACCAAACCGCTACTATTCAACGACTTGGTGCAGAATCTGAGGATCGTTGGTCGGTACGTGCTTCCTATCATGAAGAAGCTGAAAAGCGGAAGATCCTTGACGATTTGAACGCAATCGCCCCGCTGGATCGCACACTGTCACGCGATGAGAGCGTATCTGCCACAATTGGGCAGGAGGTCACGCGGGCGGCTCTGTTGGCTGTATTGGTAGGGGCTGTCGCTGTTACACTGTTTATCGTGCTGGCATTCCGATCCGTGCCGGATGCGTTCCGCTATGGCGTGTGCGCCATTATCGCGATGATCCACGATGTGTTGATTGTAGCAGCGGTACAGTCTTTAATGGGGATTCTCTTCAAATGGGAGGTCGATGCCTTATTCTTGACTGCTATGTTGATGGTAGTCGGGTTTTCGGTACAGGATACAGTCGTATTGTTCGACCGCATCCGCGAGAATATTCCCCGTCATCTGGGCGAACCCTACGAAACTATCGTCAATCGTAGTGTGCTCGAAACGATCCACCGCACGCTGACGACCCAAATCAGTGTGTTCTTCGTGATGATTGCTATCATGCTGTTTGGTGGTGCGAGCATCAAGCAATTCGTTTTCATTCTTTTCTGCGGGTTGTTGACAGGTTCGTATTCGTCGATATTCATTGCTGTCCCATTGTTAGTATCGTGGGAAAAGCGTGAATTCCCGTTCAGCCTGTTTGGTAAAAAGCCCGAATTGGTTTCAGTCGAGGCATAGGTTATGCGCGCGCTGGTTTTTGATGGTCAACTTCATCTTGACTCTGCACTGCCGATGCCGGAGGTGCAGGATGGCGATACGCTGCTGAAAATTCGGCGCGCAGGAATTTGTAATACAGATTTGGAACTCGTGGCCGGAATGTATGGATTTTCCGGCATTCTTGGTCACGAGTTTGTGGCAGAGGTCATACAAGGTCAGCCTGATCTCATTGGCAAACGAGTTGTTGGTGAGATCAGTGTTGTTTGCGGGAAGTGTGACTTTTGTGAACGGGGTATTCCGAGCCAGTGCCGAAATCGTACGACAATTGGTATTCGACGTTATCCGGGCGCATTTGCAGATTATCTGCCGCTCCCACCGCGCAACCTTCATGTGGTTCCGGATAGTATTAGCGACGATGAGGCTGTCTTTGTAGAGCCGTTGGCTGCCGCTTTGCAGGTGACCGAGGCCGTACATATTTCCCCGCGTGACCGTGTGGTGGTAGTGGGCGTGGGCAAACTGGGTATGCTGGTAGCGCAGGTCTTAAAACTAACCGGTGCGGATGTGATCGGCATAGTGCGGCGGGAAAAGCAAGCACAGCTGCTCGAAAAATGGAGTATAGCAGCCGCAGCGCTTAGTGACCTAGCCGAACAATCGGCACAGGTTGTCGTGGATGTAACCGGTTTAGACCAAGGATTTGCGGATGCGCTTAAGCTGGTCGAGTCACGCGGGACAATTGTGTTAAAGAGTACCTATAATGGTTTCCCACAGGCTGATTTGACACAAGTGGCTGTTCGCGAAATACGCATTGTTGGCAGCCGCTGCGGCCCGTTTGATGCTGCACTGCGCTTGCTGGAGCGCAATCTGGTTGATGTCACCTCGCTAATTGAAGCTCGTTATCCGTTTGATAACGCTGTTGAGGCTATGGACTTTGCCGCACAATCGGGCGCATTGAAAACGTTACTCGATTTTTAGCGAACTGCCTGTGGAATAGTAAAGGCAAAGGTTGAACCGACACCCTGTTCACTTTCAAGTGTAATTTGCCCACCGTGTCCCTCAACAATGTGGCGGGCAATCGCCAACCCTAACCCCGTCCCCTGTGTGAACCCCGCTGTATCAGCTACCCGATAAAATTTCTCAAACATATGTTTTTGATGTTCTTTGGCAATCCCGTACCCGTTATCCTGAACCGCAATTTGAATATATGGAGCACCTTCGTGGTTTTTCATGGGTTCGGCAGAAACCAGAATTGTTCCGCCTTCGCGGTTATATTTGATGGCATTGGTGAGTAAATTCAGCAGTACCTGCTTGATTTTGCCTCGATCTGCATTTGCCGTGATCGAATCGCACTGAATACTAATTTCAATGCGTTTGTCATTCGCCTGTTGGACGACGACATCCACGCTTTCCTCTAATAATTTGTTCATGTCAAAGCGCGATGTGTCTAACCGGGCACGACCGGATTCAAGGCGTGCTAAATCCAAAAACTCACTTGTCAGGCGGCTTAGGCGCTCGGTTTCACCATGCATGGTAGTGACAATATCATTCCGTTTATTTTCTGGCAGATCAGGCCGTAAGAGCAGTACGGTGCTGGCTTTGAGAGCTGCGAGTGGCGTACGCAGCTCATGTACCATTTCGGCAATAAAGTCGTTTTGCTGAAAGAGGCGTGCATTTTCAATGGCGATGGCTGCCTGACTTGCCAGCGTATTTAAGATATTGATGTCACTTTCCGTCCAACCACCACCGCCAATCTTATTGATACCTTCGAGAACGCCAATGACTTTAGTATGAGTACGGAGGGGTACTGCGAGAATACTGCGTGTATGAAATTCAATGGTGTCGTCGACCCGGTTGCTCCATGTGGGTTCCTGAGTGACATCATTAATCACGCGGGGTTCACCGTGTAGGGCGACCCATCCGGCGATACCGCTGCCCTTGGGGATGATAATTTCTTCCATTTCCTGCACAGCGATATTTGATGCGATCTCGAAGCGTAAATCACCCGTTGCCGGTTCGATTAGCATGATTGATGCGGCTTCGGTGTTGGTCAACTCACGGGCAGCAGAAATGATCTTTTTAAGCAGGCTGCCAAGATCCAACGTCGAATTAAGCTGCTGACTGATTTCAATCAACCGCTGATAATGGGCGATGACTTGGTCAGCATCGCTACTGTTGACGGTCATGCTCATGAACGTGCTCCATTTGCTGTAGAATTTGTGGCAGCACTCTGGCTGCATCGGCATGAATGGTGAGAGTTGCCATCGGATCTAAATGCGTTGGCTCTAAGTTAACAATTATCATTTTAGCGCCATTTTGCAGCCCCAACAGGGGTAATTCTGATGCTGGAGCCACTTCCAAAGACGTACCGATGACTAACACCAAGTCTGCCTTACGCACTAGTTCTTGCGCTGCCATAAAGGGTTTAATTGGTAATTGCTCACCGAATAAGATGACATTTGGTTTAATGACCTCCCCACATTTAGGACAGTGGGGAACCTGATGATCCAGCAAAAATTGGTTAATGATAGGTTCAGCCGGATAAACGGTGAAACAATGGGTACAAGTCGCATCCCGAAACTGACCATGAAGTTCGTGTACCACACGGTTGCCAGCCTGACTGTGCAACATATCAATATTTTGCGTAATTATCCCTTGCAGTTTACCTTCTTTTTCCAGCGCTGTTAACGCCAAATGGGCAGCGTTGGGCTGCGCACTCATGATTAGGCTCACAAGCGGATAAACCCAGTTGAAAAATGCTTCCGGATCTTGGCGGAAACCGTAGATACTGGCTACTGCAATTGGGTCAATGCCTGCCCACAGACCACTTTTGGGACTGCGGAAATCCGGAATACCGGAAGGCGTACTGATTCCTGCGCCTGTCAGTGCGACAGTAAATTGCGCTGCATTCAGAAGCTTGGCAGCGGCTGTTATCTGGTCATGTAGCATAGCAGGAAAGGTTTATGAAAATTACCGTGTTCACGCTTCATTAGGAACCAAGCTCTTAAGTCGAGTATATAACTCATCGGTTAGCTTTATTATTTGGGTTGATATAGGAATTGCGGGTTGGGACGTAACAATCGGCGTGCCGGCTCGCGCTGCCTGAAAAACTTGATCGTGAGCGGCTGGGATAATACTCCGCAATTCATGTCCTAACGATTGTTCGATTTCGTGCCACGGCGTTTGGACACTTGATTGAACGCGGTTTACCACAACAATATGGATACGACCGTTCGTCGTGCCGGGTGGTTCCATTTCTTGGAGCATGTCACGAGCCATCAGTAATGCTACCGGATTGGGTTCTACTACCAAAACCAATTGATCCATCTCACGTTGCAAACGGGTTGTAATGGAATTGAGTCCAGAACCGAGATCATAAACTGAAGGATTGCCCATTGTGCGCAGCGTTTTGACGACGGCTGCGGCTCCCTCATGCGAAAAATTGATGAGGGCTTCTTTGCTGCGAATCGATGACAGTAAGGCTCGTAGTCCGGATGGGTGGCTTACAAGTTCTGATTCAATGGTTGACGCACGAATGTCTGCTGCGGGCTTGCTCAGGACATTACCCATGCCATATGACTGGTTGAATCCTAGGAATAAACCCAGACTTCCAGCGCCGAGTCGGAAATCCGCAATAATGGGCTTTTCGGATTTGCTGGTAAAAGCTGCGGCAATATTGAGAGCGACTGTAGAGGTGCCTACCCCACCTTTGGCTCCAATGATGCCAATCGTATTGCCCCGCTGGACTTCGGCTTTCTTTTGCGGTGTACCGGTACGCGCCAGCACACTTTTTACACGGGACGCGAGTTCTGCAGGGTGGGTTGGCTTGGTCAGATAGTCGTCCGCGCCAGCCTCGAAACCGGCTACTTTGTCATCGACCAACGTTTTTGCCGTGAACATGATAATCGGGATAGGGCGTGTTTCGGCTTCGGCGCGCAATCGGCGGCAAACCTCATAGCCATCCATATCCGGCATCATCACATCCAGAATAATCAAACTGGGGTGATCATTCGCAGCTTTTGCGAGTGCTTGAGTACCAGAATTTGCTGCAATGACTTCATAGCCATGTCGTTGCAACATCAGACCGATCAACTTTAGACTATCTAAATCGTCATCAACGATAAGAATTTTTTCAGCCATGCCGGTTCATTTTCTTTGGGATAAATAGATTTTTCTATTAAAGGAGTCTAGCATATAAGGGTAGGTGGTGCAAGCAAAGCCCTTAATTCTTTAGTCATATCTTGCGGGAACTATTGACGCTTAATTTTCACACATGATATACTGCGCATCAATTCACAAAGACTGTGATGGGGAAAAGTACGTTTACACCACTGCACAAGAGAATGTGGGTCATAGGCTGCAAGCCCACTGGCATGTGTACACCGAAAGTCACCCCGGAGTTGCCCGGCTGAACTTTGAGTAAGCTGGGACGGGAACGCCCGTAATAGCAATAGAGTGCTTCAGACCTGAACAGGGGTTTGAAGAAACAAGGTGGTACCACGGAAGATTAACCTTTCGTCCTTGTATAGGGCGGGAGGTTTTTTGTTTTCTAGTGACCGAGGAGTGAGATTATGACGAAGACGATGCCCAAGAATTTCGACTTTAAAGAATCTGAAGGGCGAATTTATTCGTGGTGGGAGAAAAGTGGTTGGTTCAAGCCAGAGGTTGCCCCGTCAGATGCCGAAGCATTCACTTTGAGTATGCCGCCGCCCAATGTTACGGGTGCGCTGCATACGGGTCATGCACTCTTTACCACTGTCGAAGACTTGATGGTGCGCTACGAACGGATGCGTGGTAAAGCGGCACTGTGGGTTCCCGGTACGGACCATGCGGGTATTGCGACTCAATTACAGGTCGAGAAGATGCTGCTCGATGAAGGTACAAGCCGCAAAGAAGTGGGTCGCGAGGAATTTCTGGCACGGACATGGGCGTGGAAAGAGAAATTCGGCGGTAGGATTACCGATCAGCTCCGGCGCATGGGTGCAAGTTGTGATTGGGATCGCGAGCGTTTTACCTTAGACGATGGGCTTTCTAACGCGGTGCAAGATGTTTTCATCACGCTGTACGAACAAGGGTTAATCTATCGCGGGCCACGGCTCGTGAATTGGAGTCCCGGCTTGCAAACCGCCGTATCCGACTTGGAAGTGGAGCGCGAGGAAGAACCGGGTAAACTCTATTTCTTCAATTATCCAGTGGGAGATGGAGCCTTTATTCCAGTGGCGACTACCCGCCCCGAAACCATACTGGGTGATACAGCCGTTTGTGTTCATCCCGATGATGACCGATTCAAGCACCTCATTGGTAAAACGGCTTATGTGCCTATTCTGAATCGTGCCATTCCGGTGATTGCTGATGAATACGTTGACCGCCAATTTGGGACTGGTGCATTGAAGATTACGCCTGCCCATGACTTCAACGACTACGAAATCGGCATGAAACATAAGCTTGAATTCATCAATGTTATGAACCGCGATGCGACCATGAATGAAGCCGCGGGGCAGTACGCCGGTTTGGATCGGTTTGCCTGCCGTGAGAAAATTTGGGCAGATATGACTGCGTTAGGATTGACCGTGAAGGTGGTTGACCATCCGCATGTCGTGCCACGGAGCCAGCGTGGTGGTGAAATCATCGAGCCGCTGATGAGTACGCAGTGGTTCTTGAAAATAAAACCGCTGGCGGATAAAGCGATGGCAGCCGTTCGTGATGGCAGTATCAAAATAGTGCCCGAACGGTTTGAGAAGATTTACTTCCATTGGCTGGAAAACATAGAGGACTGGTGCGTCAGCCGTCAATTGTGGTGGGGGCATCGCATCCCAGCGTGGATACATAGCGACGGCACTATTCATGTTGGCAAAACGCCGCCGAAAGGCGATGGCTGGACAGCCGAAGAAGATGTGTTGGACACTTGGTTTAGTAGCGGATTATGGCCTTTTAGTACACTGGGCTGGCCTGAAGAGACGGCGGATTTGAAGCGGTTTTATCCCACATCCATAATGGAAACGGGTTACGACATCCTGTTTTTCTGGGTGGCGCGTATGATCATGATGGGATTGTGGTTTACGGATAAAGCGCCTTTCCACACAGTCTATCTACACGGTCTCATTCGCGACAAATTTGGTCGCAAAATTAGTAAATCATTGGGGAATACGATAGACCCGTTGGAACTGATTGATCAATATGGCGCTGATCCGCTGCGCTTTACGTTGGCAACCAGCGGTACTCCCGGTAATGACATCAATCTTGACTCGGAAAAGGTTGAGGCCAACTGGCGATTTGTCAATAAGATTTGGCAGATGACCAATTTCGTATTGAGCAATGTTGAAGGTGATTTGCCAGTTGGAGTCCTCGCTGCGAGCGAACTCGACTTGCCTTCACGTTGGATTTTGAGCCGCCTCACGCGTTTGACGAGCAGTGTGCAGCACCTGTTTGACACTTTTCAATATGGTGAGGCTGGTCGGCAGATTTATGATTTCCTGTGGGGCGAGTTTGCTGATTGGTACGTTGAAGTCAGCAAGTATCCCTTGTACGAAGGCGATGCAAAATCGAAGGAAAATACGCGCCGCACGTTGCTGCATATTCTTAACACGACGTTGCGCCTACTGCATCCGTATATGCCATTTGTGACCGAGGAATTGTGGAGCTATTTACCTAATACTAATAAGCCTTTGATTTTAGCGCAGTGGCCGGTGGCGGATATGGATTACCTGGACGACAAAGCTGAAGCCGAAATGATGGTCTTGATGGATTTGGTGCGCGGTGTGCGTAATGTTCGCAGTGAATATGCGGTTGATCCGGCTCATAAGATCACAGCAGTGGTCGCTCCGGGCAGCTACAAGTCGAGTTTGGAACAGTACGGTTATTTGTTTGCGCGGTTGTGCAACGTGTCAGAGACTACGCTGATGACACAAGGCTCTGCCGCGCCGGGTGAGGCTGCTTCTGTAGTGGTGAGTGATGTTACATTTTATCTGCCATTGGCGGGTCTGGTGGATGTTGCCGCCGAATGCGAACGACTGAACAAGGAACAAGGGAAGTTGCTCGAACAAATCGGGCGTTCCAAGAATATGCTCAATAATGAACAATTTGTCAGCCGTGCCCGCCCGGACGTGGTTGAAAAAGAACGCAGCCGACTGGCTGAATTGGAAGCCAGTTCTGCGCAAATTGCCGAGCGCTTGTTGGCATTGTGCCCGTAAGTTAGCAAGGAATGCGCAGATAGATATGTGGGATGGGTTGATATGCCTATCCCACACTCAAAATCAGCGTGCTGAATTAGGTTTTGCTGCTAGCTGTTTGTTCTCTGATCTTAATAAATATCGCCCGTCCGGCTTCTTGCGCCGCTTTTTTTACTTCGGTATCGGGATCTTTTTCGACGAGCGAACGTAAAGCATTCAGAGCGTCTTCATCTATCATGAGCGCGAGTTCGGCAATGGATTTAAGTCTAACATCTCGGCTTTTATCCTGTAACCGTGAGATATGATACGCAACAATTCTTTTATTGGATGTAGTCATTACGCACCCCTTTAACCCATTTTGATGGTTGTGCAGCAAGTGAGTTTGTAAACAATCTTATCTTGCTATTATAACAAAGGTTTTGTGTTCGTGAATGATGTTTGCGGGTAATGGTTTATGTCGTTAAGATTGCGCGAGAATATTTAACCTGTTTTGGATCTTTACTATGCAAACAACCGTTTATGACCAACCCATTACCAGTAACACTTTTACATTATCGGGTTTTCCAGAACGTTTGGGTAGACTCATACCCACTGATCCTAATCAACCGCGTGAAGCCCTTCTGGCACAATATCGGTCACAAGGTTATTTATGGTTAAAGGGAATTCTTGATTATGAGCAGGTGATGGATTTCCGGCGGCGTTATTTCGAGGCATTTGTACAGGTTGGATTAATCGAGGCGCATACTGATCCGGTAGACGGTATCTATTCGGGTACAGGTAAGGGCAGTGTTCAGAAAATACTAGGTGAAATTGTCCAGTGGGCATCTTACGAATCTTTTTGTCTCGCACCGGAAATCTGGCAATTTTATGAAAAGTTATTAGGCGGACCTGTTTACCTGCATAAACGAAAGCTTATTCGCGCAACAACGCCTGACGACTCGTGTACAGGGGCACATTATGACCTAACTTATTTGCGTGCGGGGACGGATCGTGTGTGTACCAGTTGGATACCAATTGGTGACATCCCCGTTGATATGGGTGGTCTTATTTACTTGGAAGGTTCGGACGCACTTGGTCGCCAACTAGAGGCGGAGTTCAGCGCAAAGAATGCCCACATGCTCCCTGAAGAACGCATGAGCGCTTACAACAAAAATATGAATGAATCGGGCTGGTTGACCAAAGATTTACCATCGCTGGCAGATCGGCTCAACAGCCGCTGGTTAATTGCTGATTACGAAGCGGGTGATATGGTTATTCATAGCCCCTATATGATTCATGCTTCAACCACCAATACCCGCATGAAAATGCGACTTTCAACCGATATTCGTTATCAATTAGTTCATGACCTCATCGACCCACGTTGGACGAACAGTTGGTCGCCCGACGATAATCTTTAACTCTGGAGGATTTGCGAATGCTTGTTACCCTCGTTCATATTCATGTAAAACCCGAATTGGTAGATGCTTTTATTGAAGCGACAACCGATAATGCTCGTAACAGCCGCTTGGAACCCGGTATAGCCCGTTTTGACTTTATTCAACAACTCGATGATCCTACCCGTTTTGTGCTCATAGAAGTATTTCGGGACGAAGATGCGCCCGCCAAGCATCGTGAAACGGCTCATTTCCTGAAGTGGCGCGATCTCGCAACGGATATGATGGCAGAACCGCGTACCGGCATCAAACATGTCAACATTTTCCCGGATGACTCTGATTGGGGGTAACACGATGCGTTTTGACTTTGCAACCGCAACCAAAATTGTCTTCGGGGCAGGGGCATTAAAAGAACTCGGCACACTGGTTGCGCCGTTCGGGAAACGTGCGTTGGTCGTAACCGGACGCAATCCTGATCGGGCTGCACCGGTTGTTGACCTTTTGAAAGCACAGCAAATCGAAGTCGTCCTGTTCCCAACACAAGGCGAACCGAGTGTCGAAATCGCACGACAAGGGGTACAGAAAGCCGCTAGTGCAAAATGTGATATGGTGATTGGTTTTGGCGGGGGCAGCGCATTGGACACGGCTAAAGCGATTGCTGCATTGCTAACTAACCCCGGTGATCCGCTAGATTATCTGGAAGTGATCGGGCGAGGACAGCCTATTAAGCAGCAATCTGCGCCGTTTATTGCCATTCCAACGACTGCGGGTACCGGTTCAGAAGTTACCAGTAACGCGGTGTTGGCCTCACCAGAGCATCGGGTTAAGGTGAGCTTGCGCAGTCCGCTTATGCTGGCACGGGTGGCATTGGTCGATTCATTACTCACACGTTCGTCGCCGCCAGATGTAACTGCCCAAAGTGGTCTGGATGCTCTTACGCAAGTCATCGAGCCTTTTACGTCGAATAAAGCCAATCCCTTAACAGACGCGATTTGCAAAGAAGCCATTCAGCGTGCAGCCAGCGCACTGCAAAAGGCGTATGAGCAGCCGGATGATGCGGTTGCCCGTGAAGATATGGCGCTCATAAGCTTGTCTGGTGGATTAGCCTTGGCTAATGCTAAACTGGGTGCAGTACACGGATTTGCCGGACCATTTGGTGGCATGTTTGATGCGCCGCATGGGGGCATTTGCGCTCGTTTGCTTCCCTTTGTGATGGACATGAATGTTCGGGCGCTGCGTCAACGTCAACCCGATTCTGATTATCTAATACGCTATGCAACGGTTGCACAAATGTTGACCGGTGATGACCGTGCCACAGCAGAAGATGGCGTGAAGTGGGTTTACCTTTTAACTCAAACCTTGAGTGTTCCCGGTCTAGGTGAGTACGGTATGACCGATTCAGATTTACCGGCGTTGATTGAGAAATCGGCAGTTGCCAGTTCGATGCAGGGCAATCCCATTAAGCTGACCGCAGAAGAAATGCGCCAGATATTAACTGCCGCAGCTTGAAGAGGCCATGAGAGATGGTTGAAGGGGTTGAGAAGCGGGCTTATAATCGACTACAGAAATGAAACTGCTTAGGTTGCTGCTTGAATAATTTTTGCAGGCAGTCGAAAGGTTCAGTATGGAAATCTTGGGCATTGGTGGCGCGGAGTTGGTCGCAATTTTAATTATTATGCTGGTTGTCGCCGGGCCAAAGCGCATGATCCAATGGGCGTATGTGCTGGGGCAGTATACCGCCAAGGCGCGTGCCATGTGGGCGGAAACCATGACTTATGTTCAGAAAGAATTGAATGAAGCGGGCATGGATGTAGAATTGCCCAAAGAAATTCCCACGCGTGGCAGCTTAAACAAAGAAATCTCGAAACAGGTCAATAAGGCGGTTGCGCCGATCAGTAAGCCGCTTCAAGAAACGCTAGATGCTGCCAAGTCTGAGGTACAGCAAATAAAGTCGGACGCAACCATTACCGATACGATAACACCGAAGACGACCTCTGCCGCGTCGTCAAACGGCAAATCTGACTTGGGAACTTGGTCAAGCGGTACGAAAAAAGAGTAGGCTAACACACCCATCACAGGGCAACGATTGCCTAAACCACTGCTTCTATCACCGTTTCACGAATTAATGCGGCAATTTCTCTTGCGCGTTGGGGTGCATCCCCAATGTGTTCATTGGCTTCAAGCAGCTCTGCTACACGATTTGCAGGAACTAGCCGTGTGATTCTCTCGTCACTGCTCAGGCTGGTTGCCAATGGATTATTTAGACCGTTGCGGATAGCTTCCCACGCTTTCAGGCTGTGTTCACGGATGATCTCATGTAGGTCTTGACGATCACCACCGTTTCGAGCTGCTTCCATGAGTAAGCGTTCTGTTGCTGCGAACACACCATAAGTCTTCAGGTTGCGCTGGATACCGGCATCATCTATCCGCAGCCCGCTTATCAATTTATTGGCGCGGATCAGCAATTCTTCTGCGGTCAAAAATGCCTCCGGCAAAAAGATGCGCCGGTTTGCCGAGTCATCTAACGTGCGTTCCAATAAATTGTGAGCCGCATTATCCCATGCCACACGGGGTAGGGTAGCCAAGTAGCGTGCCAGACTATCAATATTTTCGGCGTTGATCGGATTACGTTTGAATGGCATAGCAGACGAACCAACCTGCGCTGCTGCAAACGGCTCTGCCCATTCCCCGAATGTCGGTGATTGTAAAATCCGAAGATCAAAAGCAAATCGGTAGATCGTCATGGCTAATCCGGCAAGCGTGTTTATCACATCCCAATCTTGCCGCCGGGGGTAAGTTTGGGTCGCAATCGTGAACGACTCTAACCGCAACGTCTGCATGATTTGCGATTCCATTTCGGTGGGAGTCATGCCCGTACCCGAAAGAAGCTCACTGTAAGATGCGCTTGTACCAACTGCGCCCTTAAATCCCTTACCACGTATTTGCGCCAGTGCCTGTTGCAGCGCAGCATAATCGGTCAGGAGATCTTGTGCGTAGCCTGCCAGCCGATACCCAACCGTGGTTGGCTCGGCAGGTTGTAGGTGCGTGAATGCCATACAAACATGGTCGGCTTCACGTTCAATAACATTAGCGAATTGCGCCAATAATGTTTGCGTATAGTCAATTAAGAGTTCCATGCTTTCGCGCAACCGCATGGCCTCGGCATTGTCCTCTATATCCATACTGGTCGCGCCGAGATGGATAACACCACCGCCGATTGGCGCTTGCTCGGCATAAGTGCGAATTTCTGCCATCAAATCGTGATGAATTTGTGACTCGATTTGATGCGCTCGTTCGAGGTCGATGTCTTCCTGATGCGCCCGCAAATCATTAACCTGATCCCTATTAACCAGCCCCGCAGTTTGTTGAGCTTCTGCAAGCGCCACCCATATCTGCCGCCACAAACGGCGCTTGTGTGCCTCTGACCAAATCTGCCGCATTTTGTCGGTGCCATAACGCCACGTAAACGGGCTAAGAAAGGTATTGTGATCAAAGCTGTCTGTCATTGGGTATTGTCCTGTTTTGTATGATCATTATCTTAGCATGAGGGGCAGAATGTGAGTAGATAAAAGCTAATCTAAAATCACTTTTGTGAATTGCCTGCTTGAAAACGAAATTTCTGTTATGATCTGCCAACTTTTCCGCTCTTAAGATCAAACACAGGCGGCTCATGAATCCCATCGAAAAGTATAACACTCGCGTCGATCAAGCACATTCGCTCGTGTCTGTTGGTTTGGATAGCGATCTCAAATACATTCCGCGGCAGTTTCGTGACGACCCCTTCCCACAATTTGCTTTCAACCGCTGGGTGATCGGTGAAACGCATCATTACGTCAGCGCTTATAAGCCCAATATTGCCTTTTACGAGGCGCGGGGTGATCGTGGAATTGCTGAACTGAAAATGACCA
>JBBSBS010000063.1:0-21315 GCA_038251045.1 Aggregatilineales bacterium
AAAGCCTCAGTTATAATCCCTCAATTCACTGTTGCGATGATTTGAGGATGTGCATGACCATTACTGAATTGCCCCGCGCCTTGGCGCTGGTCGGGATGCCGGGAGCAGGTAAAACCCTGTGCGCGCGTCATCTCGAATTGCGCGGTTTCTTCCAGTTCCGTTTTGGCGGGATTGTAGTGGATGAAGTCGTGCGGCGCGGATTGACTATCAACCCCGAAAATGAACGTGTTGTGCGCGAGGAATTACGTGCCAACGAGGGGATGGATGCCATCGCCCGCCGTGCGCTGCCGCACCTTAAGACAGCGCTTTCCAGCCATAACAACATCATCATCGACGGTCTATACAGCTTCAGCGAGTACAAAATCTTGTCGCCCGAATTGGGCGCGAGTATGGTGGTGGTGGCGATTGTCAGCGCCCGTCATATGCGTTACCTGCGCCTTACGAGCCGCGTTGATCGTCCGCTGACGGAACAAGAAGCCGAAACCCGCGATTATCAAGAAATCGAACGCCTCGAAAAAGGTGGCCCGATTGCGATTGCTGATTACACGCTGCTCAATGACGGCGAACCGGAACAGTTGTTGGCCTCGCTGGATGTATTGGTCGATATGCTCGGTTTGAAACCGTAAGCAGTCAAGAGTCGTCAGTCGATCGTCAAATGCGAGAAGGGGTGCATGAGCATCTCTTTTTTGTTTTGTAGTCTACAGTCCATACAAGAGCCGGAAGCAGATTCGGAATAGGGTTTTGTGTCGGTCATGTCGCCAGTGCTGTCAGTGTCAGTCATGACTTCTGGCAATGGCAACGGTGGGTTTTATGTCACAATTGCCAAAGGATTCTCATTTGCAGCATGGGTTTGAGGGAGAAGTGATGCTGTTGTTGCAGTTGCTGCTGCTGCGACAGGTCGTTTTTGTGTCGGTCATGTCGCCAGTGCTGTCAATGTCGGTGATGACACAAGGTCATTTTTATGGCGGTAAAGTTGTAAGTATTGCATTTGTTGCAAAAGTTGCACCTGTCAATCATGGTTTGTGCAGGTGTTTGAGGGAGCGATGACAAAAAGCAGCACAAGCGGCAAATGCGGCAAGGGTTTTTTGTGCAACAATGACCAACGGATAAACCCGCTGGCAAGATGAATAAAGCCTCCTAAAGGAGACTCAACATGCCGATTGGTATGGGTGTGAGATGTTAAGGTGCATGGGGGATGGCAATTTAGGGCGGACAGCCGTCCGCCCCTACAAGCCCCATAGACATCATATTCGATATGACGGACGTTAGGGTGACTATTTGGTCGGACATTTGGTCACTCTTAAGCGCGGTCAGCACTAACCGAAATAGGGGAATTGATGATGGCTGCGTGTTTGTGTACGGTTGGGAAATGGTTTGCCGACAAACCTAAAGTAAACCTTATGTATAAGACGTGTGCTTCAATGGAAGTAGCTTTCTATTTCTTCATCACGATGCACTTTCTGAAAACGTATCTTGAAGGAGGCTTTCAAGATTGCGATAGTCACGTAGGGCACGTGTGAAATAGAAAAAACAAACGACGAAAACAAGGATGTAAAAAATAGGCACTTTAATAAAGTCATCAAGTCTCGATGTCAATGTAATTCCCAGAAAAAGCAGGGGATACATGAGCGGGGTTATCCCCAATCGGACATCTCCTCTTATGACAGTCTGTTGTGCATTATCTTTCCCAGATTCTATGATTCCACTTACCTTAACACTGTTGTAATCCAATCCACGTCCGTATCGCTTGATGCAGATTTCAAAACGATATCCTGCAACTTCTTCAGTGATCTTTACCGTTCGGCTCACAGCATTGAAGAAACCCGTTTTAGGTTGCGAAAGGTTCAGTATGCGGTCTACGCTTGCGTGGGGTTGCATCTCAACTGTGAAGTAAAAAGGCTTTGTTAATCTCAAGAAGCCTAAAACTATTTTCAAAAAATTCCATATTCGATTTTTATATTGGATGATAGGCATTGTTGAAAATCTCTTGCATAAGCAGATGATACATTTCAAGTGTAAACCCATATATATCGTTTAGATTGATCGCAAAACCCATCCCAATAAAATCAGGTAAAATGACCGCGTTGTAAATGAGTCATGAGGCATGGCCTGATGTTGGCATTACGGTTTGTAAGACGCAGAAAACGATTATTGCTCATCACTGCGGTGATGGCGCTGGTGGTTTCGAGCCTGATGCTGGTGGTACTGCGGGTTTACAGCGCGGGACGTGCCAAAGATGAGATTTATACACTCGACAGTGTGCCCGAAAAGCCGGTTGCGATTGTGTTCGGGGCGTGGGTTGACCCGAACGGCGACCCCAGCGCGATGCTGGCTGATCGGGTGGCGACGGGCGCGAAGCTGTATCAAGCGGGGAAGGTGAATGCACTGCTGCTGACCGGAGATAACCATATCGACAGTTACAACGAGCCGGAAGCTATGCGGCAATATGCGCTTGAATTAGGTGTGCCGGATGCGGCGCTGGTGCTGGATTACGCCGGATTTAGGACTTACGACAGCTGCTATCGTGCCCGTGATATTTTCAAGGTCGATCAGGCGATTCTGGTAACACAGGCGTTTCATTTAGATCGGGCGCTACTGACGTGCAACGGATTAGGCATCGAGTCAGTGGGGGTGGCTTCGGACGGGGTACGTGCCGAAGGATATGCGCGATCGGCTTTGCTCATTAGCCAGACACGCGAATTTCCGTCCACAGTTTTCGCGCTGGTTGATCTCATCAGCAACCGACAGCCGATGTATCTGGGTGATCCGCTGCCGATCTTTGCGCATGGATAAATGGGTGAAGTGAGGCGGCGGTAGGCACTTTCATCTACATTTGAAAAAGCCTCAAAACGCTGCTGACATAATGGTGTCACACGGTACTCCTATACTGAAATTGAAGTTGTGACGAGACATCAATAAGGAGCGCCGAACATGAACCTGAATTTCATTATTTTGTATGTGAGCGATGTGGAAAAATCCAAAGCATTCTACGTGAATGCGCTCGGAATGAGTGTGGTAGAAGCCCACTCCTCCCCGACCTTTGTAACCCTGCGTCCGTCTGATGGCGGTTCCATGATTGGCCTACAGGATAAGGCGGCATCGCAACTGCCAGCAGGGAAGGAAGAACAGGCGGGAGGTGTGGAACTGAGCTTTGAAGTGGTTGATGTGGATGTGACGTGGAAGCAGTGGAAGGAAAACGGTGTTGAAATGGTGACCGAGCCGACAGATTTGCCATTCGGGCGCTATTTCATGGCAAAAGACGCGGATGGTTATTATCTTTCGGCCTATCGTTTCGCCCGACCAGCGGCTGTTTCACCGGAAACGGCTCACCAGAACGCCTAATCATACTCGCCAGCAGTAACACGACTCATAGGGGTTCACAGCCTGAGCCTCAATGAGTCTTTTTTGTTTATGCCGTGTGCTAGGGGATTAAGTAATTTTGTTGGATGCTGTTAAGGTGATGCAGTTCGTGACCGGCGATGTGGTAGGCGACGGCGCGGACGCTCATGACATGACCATTCGCTATGCAGCTTCGGGTTAGCGCATCATCCGGCAGGTTGTTAAACAGGGTGATGGTGGCGGCACGGACAGCGGCGTATTCCTCTAAGATGCTTTCAAGGCTGCGATCATTGGCATCCGAATACGGGACATACGCTTCTTGATCGAAACCCGGCAGTTCGGTCCGGTCATTGCGGGCGGCACGTAAGGCGCGATAGGCATAAATGCGCTCGTCATCCATGATATGCAGCAGGATTTCCTGCACCGTCCACTCATCATGGGCAAAAGGATGGGTGAGTTTGGCAGCGGATAGCGGACGCACAAGGGTGGTTATGCGTTCGAGGTTATCCTGCATATGGCTTAAGACCAACCCGTCATCCGGTAGCAAGCCGATGTACATGATGGCATAAGGGGCATATTCACCTTCCAGCGGCCTGGGTATCATTTTCACGCTTTTACCCTCCATGTATCCATCTGGGTTTGCAGCAGTTCACGCATAGCGGTGACTGTGAGATCACTTAAATCCGAAATCATCGCTTGGGGCGAATCGCCAAGGGTTTCCAACGCGGCTAACCACATCCGCCGCGCCTTGGCAATTTCATTGTCATAAGCATATAAATTACCCAGCACCAGCGCCGTTAGCGGATGTCCGTTCTGGCAGTATAAGGCAGATTTGAAAGCATCTTCGGCGGCGGCCTGCTGACCCGTTTCCAGATACAATATACCCTTCAGATAATGGGCATCGGCCTGTAAGGGTTTTTCGCTCAATGCGGCATCCAATTCGGCGTGTGCATCCGTGACCTGCTGCCGGTTGGCGAGGATGCAGCCCAGCAGAATATGGGTGCGGCTGTCGGCATTGTGGTTGGCGATGATCTGCCGCAGTGCGTGTTCGGCTTCTTCCGGTTGTTTCGCCCGCAGCAAGTTCACGGCATCGTCATATAACGAACGCGGTTCGGCTTCGGCTGGTGATTTGGGTTGTGCTTGTTTCGACAGTCCTTTATGGTACACAACGCGGTTGGCTAAGGCGGATTGCAGCGGCTTCTGGTAGGCGACACCACCCGGATACAAATGGGTGAGCCACCGTTCGCGTCCAGTACGCACGGTTTCGGCTTGCCCCAGCAGCAGCCATCCCCCCGGTGTCAGCGCCTCGAAAAATTGATCTTCAACCCGTTGGATGGCTTTTTCATTCAGGTACAGCAGCACATTACAACAGCTGATAACATCCAAATTGTTGATGGGTGCGCTGGTGATGAGGTTGTTGGGCGTAAAGGTGACCATTTGCCGGATGAAGGGCTTGATCTGCGTGCCGCTTTCGACCTGCTCAAAATAATGCTGGCGCAATCTAGCGTTGGTGTGACGGAATGACCAGTCACGGTATACACCGCGCCGTGCCGTATCCAACGAACTACGGTTAATGTCGCTGCCAATCAGGTGAACATTGAAGCGCTGCGAGGCGGGCGGGTTCTCGCGCAGGGTGATGGCTATCGAGTAAATTTCTTCGCCGCTGGCGCAGCCCGCACTCCACACCGTAATCCCGTTCGAGTGGCGTTTCAAAAGATCCGGCACTACCGTTTGATGCAGCCACTCAAGCTGTGCCTGCTGCCGAAAAAAATAAGTTTCGCCGATCATTAAAGCGCGTAAAATGGCCTGCCATGCCGGGCTGCTCTCGGAAGTCGTCTCCAACGACCGTGCCAGCGCACCCAGATCATCACCACCTACTTCCTCGATGGCTTCGTAAAGGGTTTTGCCGGGCATCAAACCAATGCGGTTAGCAACCAGAGTAGCAATAGTCGCGATAAGGGGTTTCACAGGATGAGTCAACATTGGTCGGTTCTTATATCAACAGGATAGACGGTTTTACAGTATAGTGGTAAGTAAGCTGTGATACTGTGTTTGCGAACATTTACGGCTCGGTTTACTATACATTATGATCTGTCCTCATTAGAGTAGATTTATTTTAGGAGTTCGCTTTGCGCCGCTTTTTACAATTGCTCGGGGCATTACTGGTTGTTGGTGTTGCATTGTCCGGCATGGCGGTGAATGCTCAGGGGCGCTTGGCAGCAGGTGATCCACCAGTTGCCGCGCTCATATCCGTTTCCCAGCCGGACGCAGACGGTAATGTAACCGTCTCTGGTGCGGCGGGGGCTGTGTTCCCGGCGGCTCAACTGGCTATCCGCAATTTATTTACAGGTGATACGGTCTATGCGTTGGCTGGCATCACCGGTACGTTCAGCGCTACCCTGTATGGCCCCGGTAATACCCCTTTCTGGGTCAGCCCGGCATCAAACATTCCCGTTGAATTACACGATCTTCCCGGCTCATTACCCGGTGGACCCGGAACTATAGTATACGGTGTGTTTTCGCAAACGCCTACTCCCAGCGAATTAACCACGCAGCTCAATATTGATGGCTCGTTTGATGACTGGGATCGCTATGCTAGTGCCTCGATCATGACCGATTTTGATCCTGTCGTCCATGCCTTTACCAACAGCAATAGTATTTATCTGGCGCTGTCCGGCACCAGTATTCCCACTGATTATACCCGCATGGAAGTCCTCTTTAATGTGAATGGTACGCCCCACAGTGTCTCGCTCGATCCACACGGCGCGGGCAGCGGGGTGCTCAGTCGTGGGGTGCCCGCATTGCGTGAGGTAGGCACGTTCGCATTGGCAGCCAGCCAGAACAGCGCCATTGAAGTGCGTTTTCCGCGTGCCATGTTCATTACCCAGCAAGTTCCGACGATCAGTCAACTTAAATTACAGCAAATCCGGTTCTTGCAAGCCGATGGCAGTGAGCTGGCAGTTTTCCCTGTCCAAAAAGATGTGCCAACCGTCAACGAAAAAGATGGCATCACCCGCCTGAATAGTCAGGTCGGGCAGGGTTCCACCGCTTTTACCTTATCGGGGACAGTAGCGGCTGGTAATACGCGCTGGCAGGCAACCGGTCGCATCAACGCCCTGACATTCAAAGCCGGTGATAAGCTGGCTCTGGAAATGGATGTTCAGATGGTCGCGCCGGATCTTCCGGCTGGCCTGGTCGGCCTGAAGATGATCGGGCGGGTACGGTTGCAACCTGTCTTGGGTGCGGATGGCGCACAGGCCGCCGGTGGATATGATAGCAATAACGGCTGGTCGGATACACGTACGGCCTCCGGCTTGGCGATCACCAATCTGCGCAGCGATTTTCAGGTTGCCGAAACAACCGCCAGCGCTAATCAGATCGTGCGGCAGGATGGTAAGCTGCTTTTCCCGCTGGACTTCAACATTACGCTGCCGGATGATTTACCGGAAGGCGTGTACGTACCCTTGTTCGAGGGAGTCGGGCAGGTTGAGGACGGTGACAGTTTCCACTGGCAGGATAACAGTCCTTTAGGCACGGGTAAGCAGCCGACGAGCCAGACCTATACCCGTATGCCCCTCACGTTGACCGTGGGTGACGCGGTTGAGGGTCATTTGTTGTGGACGCTGTTTCAAGATACACCGTCGGATGGCAGTCGTGGTGTGCTATCGGTTCAAGACCAGACCCAATATGCGCTTTCTAACCGCGTGCATTTTGACAGCCCAACTTACATCCTGCCGAAATCCAGCGGTGATGCCAATAAGCCGATTGCCTATCCGATAGAACCGTATATGCTCAGTCAGATGCCCAATCAATACGCGGTCAATGACACACCGCTGATTCCTTTCTTATTACCGGGGGGGCGTTTGAGCGCCCGCGTCACCCGACCGGATGGGCAGGTGGATGATCTGGGCAGCAGCCCGATTGTGCAAAACCAATTATCGACTGCCGCGCTGGATGAACGAACACGCTTTGGTGAACAATCACCGGTTGATGTCTACCGGCTGACGACCTTGAACACATCCTTAACCAGCTATATGTTCCAGCAGTACGGCGCGTACACGATTGATATGAACGGCACGGTTGAGGATGTGTGGGGACACCGTTACAGCGGTGGTGGCACTTACAATGTCCTGATTGCCGAGCCGCTGCACCTGCTGCCGGGGGTATTGCCCGGTACACCGTTTGAAGTCGGTAACGCCTTTAACCCCGGTTTGCATGTCGCGCCGGGTGTGGCAGTCAGCGTGACCATCACCGCCCGCATCTATCCGCTGGATGGCAGCCCGATGATTGAACACTCCATCGAAGGGCAGGCCAATTCCGCGGGAATTTTTGCTCCGGCAGACGGCGCATTCACGTTCGATACACCCGGCGAATACGTGGTAGATTACGAAGCACGCTACACCGATAGTGATAAACGCTTATGGGCGGGCAGCCTGCGCAGTGCCGGGGTCATCGCCTCGCCTGCCGGTGAACTCATCGCCCACGGTCAGCGCGGGGTAGATGGTGTCACTACCGAGCCGCGTCCGGCATGGTACACACTCAACCAATATGCGCCCAACGCACGGGCACGACTCAACACCCCCTATTACACCGGCGATGTGGTTTGGCTGCCGGATGGGCGGGGCAGCCAACTCAGTCCGGTGGTCAATGTACAGGATAAAACAACGCGCTACACCGATTGGCTGATGAATAACCTGAACGGTTACCGTGCAGCGGACGGAACCCGGTTGAGCCAATTGGCAATCGAACAAACACTTCCGGCAGCCTATTTCGCGCCCAAAGATGCGACGTATGCGGTCGGTTTCAAACCGGATGAAGCCGCGAACCGTGCTTATAGTTACGTCAGCGCCATCACACCCGCCGTCAGCGCCCGCCAATTTGTGCAGGGCGGAACTGATGGCGGCTTGTCCTTCTACTTTGATGCTGACGATCCCTATAATGAGCAAACCGGCGCGGGGCTAAACGGCAGCCTCCCCGGTGATTATCTGTTCCTGTTTGGCGGCGCGGTCGTGGATAATGCCGAAGCTGATGTCAGCAGCGCGGCCATTTATGCCTCGCTGGCGGTGATTATCGACGGGCGTACTGATACGTTGGGTCCGCGCGTCTATCCGCCGTATCGCGGGCAGTCAGGGGGTGGTACAGGCGGCCCACTGCTGACCAGCAATGGACAACCCGTGGATATGTTCTTCCATCCGACTGCCGTGCGCCCCGGTGATGTGCTGCGGGTCGGTGATACCCTGTCGGTTGCGGGGCAGGTCGCGCCGACCTTACCGTCACAGGTTGATGTCACGATTACGGCAGCCGATGGCAGCATCGCCAAGCAGTTTAGCGGACTTGCCAACGCAATCGGTTACTTTTATGATCCGGTTAATGACTTTACACTCGAAACACCCGGTGTCTACACGGTAGACATCCATGTGGAGCATAATGGGCTTACCTCGGTGGGTGTGATCGAACCACCACCGCCGATGGGTGGCGTGCTCGGCGCGGATGGCGGGCGCTTCAATATTTATGTGCTGCCGCAAGAAGGTCAGGTGTTGGGTTGGAACGACAACCGCACCGACTTCGCTATTCCGCCTGCGCTGCCTTACAACTTCCGCTTCGGTGTGCCTGCCGATTGGGACAATGTGCGCATCTACCACACGCTGAGTATTCCGGCGCAGATATTGGAACAGGGATTGCTGCGTCCGTCAGGAGCGACCTTGAGCTTCCAATACAGCCCACCTTTATTGGGCAAAGCCTTCACCAACCTTGAAAATGGCGAACGCGGCGCAGGAGCAGCGGCGGGGGATACTGTTACGCTCACAATTGTCATGCAGGGTACTGATTCCAGCGGGCAGTTGCAGATTCGCAGCCGCACTTTTACCATCGCTTTCGACCGTCTGTTTACCTTTGGATGATAACTATGCCTGACCTGAAGCTGACCAGACGGATTTCTACACTGCTCTCCTTGGGGATGCTGCTCGTGCTGTGCGGCCTGATGCTGCTGGCACTGCCACCGGGGCGGCTATCTGCCCAACAGCCGCCTACACCTTTCCCACTTTACGCCCTGCCTGACCCGCGTTTGGCGACGGCCATCTCATCCGGCACGCTGGCGCTCGGCAAAGATAACCGGACGTTGGTAGCAGCCAACACTTTTAATAATTCCATTTCGATTATCAGCCTGCCCGCCGCCCGTTTCTCTGCCGAAATTCCGGTAGGCAATGACCCGCGCTCGGTGGCCTTGACCGCTGATGGTCTTCGCGCCGTCACCGCTAATCGCGCCGATGGTACGCTGTCGGTGGTTGATCTGGCAACGCAGCAGGTGACGACGATTACCCTTAACGGTGTGTATCCATATGGTGTGGTCGTTGGCGACGATGACATGGCTTATGTCTCGTTGCAGGGCAGTAATGCCATCGCTGTCGTTGACCTCAAAACAGCCAGCGTCATCCATTCTATCCCTGTTCCGGATGCACCGGCTGGATTGGCGCTGCTGGGTGATTTCCTGTATGTGACCCATTTTTGGAGTGGGCAAATCAGTCTGATCTACTTACCGGATGGGCGGGTGGTGCAAACCGTTGAAACAGGGCTGGATACCTCCATCACCCAAGCCATTGAATTGGATGTGACGCGCGGCTTGGCTTATCTGCCGCAAACACGCAGTAATGCCCAGAATACGACGCTGACCTACGACACAACCGTGTTTCCGATTGTGAACCAGATTGATTTACGTAATCTGGCTGTTCAGCGCCAGAACCGTATTGCGCTCGATACCGCAGACCAACCGGTGAATATGCCGTTTGCGGTGGCGTTGGATCGTTTCCGCCAATGGTTGTATGTCGCCAATGCGGGCAGCAACGATGTCTCGGTGATTGATCTGAATACCGGTGTAAGACGCGGGCATATCCCGGTTGGCTCCAGCCCGCGCGGTATCTTGCTCAACCGCGACAACAGTCTGTTATTCGTCAACAATGTGCTGGAAGGTACTCTGTCGATTATCGAAACCCGTAACCTCACGGTTGTGGATAAGCTGCCGATTAGTGATCTTAATCTGTCGGTCGATACGATTGTTGCGGCGCAGTTGTTTTACGGTGCGGTTGACCGCCGCGTATCCTTTGGTAATTGGATTAGCTGCGCCAATTGTCATTTTGATGGCATGTCGGATGGGCGCGTCTGGCAGGGGATTGTTGACGGCCCACGGAATACACCTGTGTTGTACAACCTGCTGGAAACCCCGCCTTATAACTGGTCGAGCAGTTGGGATGAACTGGCTGATGTCGAAATCAAGATTCGTCAGTTGCAAGGGGGTACAGGTTTGATTGATGGGCCGTCGCTTGAACCCGCCCTTGGCAACCCCCATGCCGGATTATCACTTGACCTCGATTCGCTAACGGCCTATATTGCGACGTTCACCGACCCAACCGTTTTACCACCGGTTGATGCAGCCGTCGTTAATCGTGGCGCGGAAGTTTTTACTGAACAGAACTGTGCCAGTTGTCATTCCGGCGCTTCCGGCACTGACCTTCAATCTCATGATGTCGGCACGGGCAAATCAGCCGATGAAAAGGCCGGTACGGCATTTGATACGCCTGCATTACGCTGGTTGGCGGGAAGCGCCCCTTATTTCCATGATGGTTCGGCGGCAACCCTGCATGATGTGTTTACCATGAGGGGTCAGCATGAACTCATTCGCACCGTGCCGCTGGCTGATATTGATGCGCTGGTGGCTTATCTGCTGTCATTACCGTAGTAAGCCGCCATGAATTTTTGAGAGTGTAGATTTCCACTTGCAGAGTCATGCCAATTACGTCACCATTGTGGCAACCGATACCTGTTTACAGCAAAAGGTTTGTACATGCCTCGTGATATTTCGATTACCTACATGAGCGGCCCTTTAGATGGCAAGACGCTCAATTTCGCACAGCCAGAAGTGGGCGATGAGTCAATTTTATTGATTGGTCGGCGTGAGGGGTGTGACATTCACCTGCATTTTGACAGTCAGGCTTCGCGCATTCATGCCCGCGTGGGCATCCTCTCGATACCCGTTACCGCTTCCGAGTCGGTCGAAAATCCCTACATGCTCGGTTTCTGGTTGGAAGATGGCAGCAGCCGCAACGGTACTTACGTCGAAAAAGACAAAAATCCGATCAAAGGTCGTTTGAGCCTGCGCCCCGGAACGCTGTTTCGGGTCGGTCGCACATGGCTGCGTTTGGATGTGCCGCTGACTTACGACGCTGATAGTGACGAGTCGCGCCCCTAAACCCAAACGGATGCGCCCAACTGCTGCATCATATTAACCTGATTCGAATGTGCATTCTCCGGCGCTAATCTTGCAGGTTGCCAGAACTGCGCTGCCACGCCGCACCTCGAAGGTTGTGTTTGCCACACTGGTGACCCAGAACAAGCGCCGCACAGAAATTTGCCGCCATCCTTGGACGAAGTTGCACATTTCCGGCTTGGTATCATTCGCCGAAAGAAAACGGTCATTACGCAGTACCTGCAAACAATCACCGGCAGGCAGCGCATTAATGGGTCTGGCGCTAATGGATGCCCATTCCTGTGAACCGAATTCTAACGTGCTTCCGCTGCCGGGGGTTTGCACAAAACGCAAATTAGCCACGTTTGCCGTGTCTTTACCCTGATTGAACAGGGTCAGCACTTGATCGTCATAAACCAACTTGACCGATGGATTACCCGTGGTCATAACTTCAGGTGTTAATTCATTAGTAGTGTTAATGGCAGTAGCGCGAATCGTAGCAACCGCTGTTTTGTCGCTGGTGGTCGCCGTCGATTCCAATGCCAGTTGGGTCACGCTTGCTTCGGCTGTTAAGGTCGGTATATCGGTTACTGCTGCGAGGGTATCCGTCACAGTCGTATCGGTGGCAACTGCCGCCACGACCGCGGTTGAGTCTGCCGCAACGGTGGACTCGGTTGCAATCGCCGTGGTGCGGGTGGCGAGGTCATTTATCACCTGACTGCTGTTGTTGGAAAGCACGAACAACCCGCCGATGAAGGCCATCAAGATCACCAGCAGCGGCAGCGCCGCCCGCCGCAAACGCCGGCTGAAGCTGTTTTGCTTCTGGCGTGCAGCCTGTACTGCCAGCAGCGCATTCCGTCGGTTGGCAGATGCCTTTGAATCGGTGACGGTCGGCGAGTCGGGCAGGATACCGGCTGGTGGTAATACACTGGTTTCAAAACCGGCTAGTGCTTTCGCACCGGTGGCTTTGGTGGGGTCAATGACTGCTTCCATACCGGATACTGGCTTGGAAGCCGGTGTTGCCAGTGGTGTTGTCTTGAGCGGCATCTTGGTTGTAGAGTTGCCGTCGTCATACATCCCCAGCGCCTTTTCCAGCGCCTTGAGCATCTCTGCACACGACTCATAACGTTTCTTGGGGTCTTTATCGAGTGCCTGAATAACAACACGGTCGATCTGTGGTGACAGGGTAGCGTTGATGCGGCTCGGTGGAGGTGGTGGATCGGTCAGGTGCTTCATTGCAACAGCCATCGCTGACGGATCATCGAACGGCACACGGTTGGTTAACATCTCGAACAACACGATACCCAGCGAATAAATATCACTCTGGGCTACGGCCTGTGCCGAGTTGACCGCCTGTTCCGGCGCGACATAATGTGCGCTGCCGAATGTATTGCCGATGGTTCCTTCCGGCACGCTCAGTGCTAACCCGAAGTCGGTCAGAATGGCTTTGCCTGCGCTGGTCACCATGATGTTAGATGGCTTGATGTCGCGGTGAATCACCCCTTCACTGTGGGCATAATCCAACGCCGAGCCGATGTCGCGGATAATGTCGCGAACTTCCGGGCCGCTCATCCGCGTGCCATTGCGGTCATGTGTTTTGATGATATTGCGCAGGTCACGACCTTCGATAAAGCTCATCGCCATGTAGTACAGCGTATCAACCTGATCGAATTGGTATATACCGACGATATTGGGATGGTTGAGTCGGGCGATTGCCCGCGCTTCTGCCTGAAACCGCTTCCGGTATTCAGCTTCATCCTCGCGGATCGAAGCGGCATCGATTACTTTGACAGCGGCATAACGGTTAAGCTTTTTGTCCAGCCCCCGATACACGCGTGCCATTCCACCCTGTCCGAGGATGTCCACAACCAGATAATCGCCCAGTTTTTTGCCAATGATAGGATCGCTGCTCATAAGTGCCTTGCTGCCGTGCCGCGTAGAAAATATTCAGGAGTTTGAAGTCAGTTGCATATCGTCGATGATCCCACGCTGCCGCCTATATGCGGAGTGCCGGAAATGATCAATAAACATCGTATCCCTCAAATCTATGCTACAACGAAAGAAGCTATTTTCCCAATAATGATTATGGGAATTTCATGCCAAAGGTATGATGCGGTATACTTTGCATTAAACAGCTCATATAGGTTTCAAATGAGTTTAGTGGTATGTTGGTTAGCGCTATCCATATGAATTTAGGCAGAAGGATGTGTGAAGATTGACCCCTTCACCGGATATTCCCGAAAAAGAAATACGCGAACGCTGCTCTGAAATACTCAGTCAAGCAGCCGAAGAAGCCCGACGGCTCGATCATAATTACATCGGCGTTGAGCATTTATTTATGGCGCTGACCCGCAACGAACGCGGCTTAACGACCATTCTCATCCGGCGGGCTGGCCTTGACCCGCGTTTCGTCCGCAATGAAATCCGCAAGGAAATCGGCACCGGCGATGCCAAAGTCGGTGACGTAGTGCCGATGACTCCCCGCGCCGAATTGGTGCTGGCTCTAACTATTTTCCTGTCTGACCGCGATGAAGAGGGAACAGGGAAGGTTGAAGAAATTCATTTGTTGGTCGCCATTTTACAAGAGGGTGAGAGTATCCCCGTCCGTAAATTGACCGACATGGGCTTTGACCTGAATTTGTGGTTGCAGCGTCTGGTGCTGGAAGCCGACTCGCTCAAAAATGATCCCTTGAATAGCGATAGCGCAAACGGCGGCATGTTGGACTTCCCCAATATCCCCAGTGATGAATTTGATTTTGACGACGACGATATTTCCAGCGAGAAAGTTCGTGACCCCGCCCGCATACCCACACCCTTGCTCGATAAATATGGGCGTGACCTTACGGCGCAGGCCAACCTCGGCAAAATTAGCCAGGCCATCGCCCGCGAAAGCGAAATCCGTTCGCTGGCGCGGACGCTTGCCCGTAATAAGAAAAATAACCCGCTGCTCTTGGGCGATGCCGGTGTCGGTAAGACAGCCGTGGTCGAAGGGTTGGCCTTTGCCATCGCCAACGGAACCGCGCCCAAGTCTTTACTCAACCGCCGCATTGTCCAGATCGAAATCGGTACGCTGGTCGCTGGAACGAGCTTGCGCGGTCAATTTGAAGAACGGCTCATCGGCATTGTTGATGAAGTCAAACACGCTGGCAACGTCATCATGTTCATTGATGAAATTCATACGATTGTAGGCGCGGGCGATACCATAGATAGCAATCTCGATGCCGCCAACATTCTCAAGCCAGCCTTAGCGCGGGGTGATCTGATGTGCATCGGCGCGACCACCCACGAAGAATACCGCCGTGCCATTGCGGCTGATCCGGCGCTTGACCGGCGCTTCCGTACCATCGACATTGAAGAACCATCCGAGCCGGATACCAAGCTCATCCTTGAAGGCCAAAAGCAAAAGCTGGAAGAGCATCACGGCGTAATCATTAATTCCGACACACTGGATGCCGCCATCAATCTCTCGGTGCGCTTTTTGCCGGATCGCCGCCTGCCCGATAAGGCGCTTGATCTGCTGGATGAAGCCTGCACCCGCGTGATTATCCGCACCGTGTCGCCGGATGAAAACGATGGTATTCCGGAAGTCGGAGTTGAAAATGTGGCGGCTGTCCTTTCGGATTGGACGGGTATTCCGGTGACGGAACTTACTAAGGACGAAAAGCGCCGTTTGGTCGGCTTAGAAAACTCATTAATGCTGCGTGTCATCGGTCAAAATCCGGCGGTGCAAACCGTGGCGGAAGCCATCAAAACCTCGCGTGCTGGCCTTGGTAATCCGCAGCGTCCTATCGGTGTATTTCTGTTTCTGGGGCCGTCCGGTGTCGGCAAGACCGAGTTGGCGCGGGCGCTGGCCTCCTTCCTCTTTGGCAGTGATGATGCCATGCTGCGTTTGGATATGTCCGAATTTCATGACTCGCACACTGTTGCCCGCTTGATCGGCGCACCCCCCGGTTATAAAGATACCCAGCGCGGCGGTCAGTTGACCGATGGTCTGCGCCGCCGCCCGTATAGTGTTGTCTTGTTAGATGAAGTCGAGAAGGCCGCCCCTGAAGTATTCGATGTGTTCTTGCAAGTGTTTGACGAAGGCCGCTTGAGTGATGCTCACGGGCGGCAGGTGGATGCCCGTAACTCAGTATTCATCATGACCAGCAACATCGGTACTGAAGAAGCCACCAAGTCTTTGGGCTTCACCAAGGGCGTGGATGCGCTGCCGGATTACAGTGGTTATCTGAAGCGGTTTTTCCGCCCAGAATTCCTCAATCGTATTGACGAAGTCATTACCTTCCGTCCGCTGCAAACCGAATCGCTGACTGGCATCCTTGATCTGAAATTGACTGATCTTTACGAGCGCCTCGCCAAACAAAAACTCACGCTTGAGTTGTCAGACGACGCGCGCACCCTCATTCTTGAAAAAGGCTATGATCTGGAAAGTGGAGCGCGTCCGCTGCAACGAGCCATCGAACGCCTGCTGACACGCCCGATTAGTGCCAAAATTGTGGAAGATGCTTTCCAACCCGGTGACATTGTTGTCGTCTCTGCTGATGGCGAACGACTGAAGTTCGAGGCCAAGGTCAAACAGGGGTAATCCTTAATGAATATTCCCCAGACCAAACGCCAACCTATTGAACTCAGCACCGAAGCCACAGCAAAACTGCTGGCGAAACGTCATCCACAGGACATGATTGACTATTTCGCGACCGACCCGAATTCCGACATTCGCGAATTAGGTCGGCTTGCGCTGCGCCGTAACGATATTAATGATCTGTTCGCGCTGGGCGATTTGTGTGCTAACCGTTCATTGACCGAGGATGGTCGCCTGCTGGTCTTTTATGTCGGCAAAACCATCATCGCTTACCAGAAAGCCCTGCGCTTGGCGGACGATGATCTCGACTTGGCACTCGCACGCCGCGCTATTCGTAACTTTATTGATTGGGTGATCGCTGCTGCACAGGAAAATCATACCCGCCGCAATGTCGCGGTTGCCCTGTGGGCGTTGGCCGAAAACGAGGACACTTCGCAAACGCTCCGCAATGAGGACGAGGGCGTTATTCAGGATATGCTCGACCTTTACCGCGAAGAGTCTCCCACCAGTCCGGTCAAGGCTTCGCTGGATGACACTTCCGACGAGATCATAAGCGACTCCTCGGTCAGTGACAGCCGATTCTCCAGCCGCAACACGGTGGAAACCCGTACCGTTGGTCACATTCGGACGACCGAAGACCTGACGGCAATCGCTATGCCCGACCTGTCTGAAACCATCAACGATCTGTCGCAAACCATTGCCGATTATGACGATCCCCGCTCGGATAGTCGCGCCCTGTCAGACACTCACTTCATGTCGCAGAGCGAAACCCACATCGAACAAACCGACCTCAATTCGATGGACTCGTTTGAAAAAGATCCGAGCCGCGCCAACCGTCAGTTGACCGAGATGCCCGCTGCCCGCGCCCATGATAATGCAGATGAATTCGCCCCCGGTGATTGGATTCAAAACCGCTATGAAGTGATTGATGTCAAACGCGGCGGCATGGGTGTCGTTTATTTGGGTTATGACAGCCAGCAAAAAGAACCGGTTGCCATCAAAACGTTTCAGAGTCGCTTTCTGGATAACGAACGGGCAGTCACCCGCTTTAACCACGAAGCAACCACGTGGATTATGCTGGAAAAGCACCGCTATATCGTTCAGGCGCGGCGTGTAGAAACAATTGCTGACCAACCCCACATCATTCTGGAACATATCAGCGGGCCAGAAGGCATGGGGCCTGATCTCCGCAGTTGGATTGACCGCAAACGTCTGGATTTGCCGCAGTCAATGGAGTTTGGATTACACATCGCATTGGGGATGCAGCACGCCAATCAGCGTGTTCCCGGCCTCGTACACCGTGACCTCAAGCCTGCCAATATTCTGGTGACGCATGATGCGATTGCCAAAATAACCGATTTCGGCTTGGTGCGTTCGCTCGAATTTACCGATGTCCCGTTACCGGGCAACGATGCCGATGGCGAACTTAACTCACGGCGCAGTCCAGCCAACCGCCTGACCCGCTTCGGTGCAATCGTCGGGACTGCACCGTATATGTCACCCGAACAGGTCGAGGCCAAAGATGTAGACCTGCGCGCCGATATTTATGCCTTCGGCTGTATCCTCTATGAAATGCTGACTGGTCGGCAGGTCTTCAAAGAGAAAAAATTTAACGCATGGAAGCAAGCCCATCTGCATCAGCGACCGGCCTTTGATGCCCGCTTTGAACGTGAACTGCCCATCAAGTTACAAGCGTTGGTGCTAGCCTGCTTGGAAAAATCACCAGATAACCGTCCCCCCAATTGGGGCGCGATTGTTGATGATCTCGCGGTCATCTATGAAGATGTGACTGGTCAGAGAGCTACGCTGGAAATCACCGGCCCCGAAATGCAGGTGCACGAGCTGATCGATAAAGGTTACTCGCTGACCGAACTCCACCGCATGGACGAAGCCTTAGCCGCTTATGACCGCGCCATTGCCCTGCAAGAAGATAATGCGCTGGCATGGGCACGTAAGGGGCGGGCGCTGCGACTCATGGAACGCTATGATGATGCGCTGGCAGCCTACGAACGGGCGCTGCAAATCTACCCGCGTTATGGCTTTGCATGGCGTGGTAAAGGTTTGGTGCTGGAGCGTACCAAGCATATGGAAGAGGCTTTAGCCGCCTATCAACAGGCCGCCGCCATCAAGCCCAACGAAGTCTGGAATTGGTACAATCAAGCGGATGTCATGCAAAACATGAACCGCTATGAAGAAGCCATCGACCTCCTTCATACCGCGCTGGAATTAGACCCCGAACATCCCAATAGCTGGGCGAAGTTAGGGCAGGTCTATCGCCTGATGGGCAAGTACGAAGATGCGGTTTATGCCTACGAGAAGGCTATTGATTACGAACCGGAATATGCGTGGGCGCACAATGGGCGCGGCTTGGCACTCAAGGCATTGATGCGTTATGCCGACGCGCTGGTCAGTTTCCGCAAGGCGACCCAGTACCAACCGGATCAAGTCTGGCACTGGTATAACCTGACCGAAATGCTGGTCGAGCTAGGCCAATATAGCGATGCCCTCAGCCCCGCGACTCAAGCCACCCGCACGGATCCGACTCACGCCTTTAGTTGGGCGAAGCTGGGGCAGGTGCTGCGTCACCTCAACCAGAACAGCGAAGCCATGCACGCCTACGACCGCGCCATCCAACTCCAACCGGATTATAGTTGGGCGATCAATGGTAAGGGCATCGTCTTGGAGCGTATGGGGCGGCTGGAAGATGCACTCAACTGCTACAACCGCGCTGCAGAAATCATCGACGATTACGTTTGGCACTGTTGGTACAATCAGGGTAATGTGCTGGCGCTCATGGGGCGCTTCAAAGAAGCCATTCCAATCTTAGAAAAAGTAACGAATGTGATGCCTGCCCATGCCCAGAGTTGGGCGCGGATGGGCAATGCCCTGCGTAACCTGAACCAGCACGACGCGGCTCTAAAGGCGCTGCAACAGGCCACGTTGATTGACCCCAAATATACATGGGCATGGAACGAAACTGGCATCACCTTGGAACAGTTGGGGCGCTTGGATGAAGCCCTAAAGGCTTATCAAAAGGCCGGGCAGGCTGCTCCTAAAGATTCCTTTTACATGATGCAGCAGGCCGACATCCTTATTCAGCAGGGACATAACCAGCAGGCGCTTGATTTGCTGACGCAGGCGCTCAAAATAGAACCGTCCAATGCCCGCATGTGGGCCAAGCAGGGGCAAATGCTGCGCCGTCTGAACCGCATGGATGAGGCGCTCAAGAGTTATACCAACGCCATCGACCTTGATCCGCAGTACGGTTGGGCATGGAATGGACGCGCCTTAACCCTCAGCGCACTCAACCACCACGAAGATGCGCTCAAAGCCTTCAAGATCGCCACCGAGTGCGGTGAAGACGACGCTTGGTACTGGTATAACCTCGGTGATGAACTGGTGACGCTCAATCGCTTTGCCGAATCACTGCCGCCGCTGGATAAGGCGCTCCAACTCAATCCCCGTCATACCGAAAGTTGGGCCAAGCGAGGTCAGGCGCTGCGTCGGCTGAACCGTCATCAAGAAGCGCTTGAGGCTTACGATCAGGCGCTGGCAGTGAATCCCAAGTATGCATGGGCATGGAACGGGCGCGGCTTGGCCTTGGAAGCACTCGGCAAGCGCGAGGAAGCGCTGGCAAGTTATGAGCGTTCCATCGAACAAGACCCGCGCGTCATCTGGTATTACACCAATCAAATTGATGTCCTGCTCGACATGGGGCGCAAAGGCGAAGCCATGATCATAGCCGAACGTGCCGCCAGTATGATGCCCCGCAACGCCGTCGCGTGGGCACGTAAAGGGCAGGTGCAGCGCCGCTTGAGCAATTATCAAGGTGCGCTCGAAAGTTACCTCAAGGCGCTCGAACTCGATCCCACTTACGCATGGGCATGGAACGGGAAAGGGCTGGCGCTGGCGGGTTTAAGCCACTGGGAAGAAGCCGTTGCTGCCTATGAACAGGCCGTTGTCCATAACGTCAACGATCTCTGGTTCTGGAATAATTATGGCGAGGCCCTCATGGCAATTAAAGAATATGCCAGAGCAGTCGAGGCCTATACCCGTGCTGCCGCCATCGATTCGCGTCATGAAGTGACCCGACAACGCTTGAAACAGGCACGCGATTTGTTAGATGGTCTATAATAGTGATGCAGGCTGTTACATTAAACCTTCATCAAAAAAAGATTTAACACTTGCAAAGTTGATAGAAGTTTCGTTATATTTATCATGACCATAAGCAATATTCGTTTGAGAACGAGCTGTGAAAGCTATGACCGTTAGCCCTGCAATGCAAGAATATCTGGCGGAAGCCTACCGTTTGGCTTACTACCAGAATGATGACCCCTATATTTCCACGTCAGATTTGGCAGAAGTCATGCATGTCTCCGCCCCGGCGGTGACGCGCATGGTGCAGCGCTTGAAGTCCGGCGGTTATTTGGAACACGAACCCTACAAAGGCATCTACCTGACACCTACAGGCGAACGCGAAGCCCTGCTCAATATCCGTCGTCACCGTTTGGTCGAGCGTTTCTTGGTCGATGTCATGCACTTTGGCTGGCACGAAGTCCATGACGATGCTGACTCGCTCGGTGCGTTGGTCGGTGATGAAGTCGTCGCCCGCATGGAAAAGATGGCAGGCTTCCCCAAACGCTGCCCGCATGGCGAACCCATCCCCAACGCCGAAGGCAAGATGCCGCGCATCCATGATGACCCCTTGAGCAACAAACAGTCTGGCACCGATTGGGTCATCAGCCGCGTCGCCACCCACGATGCCGACAAGCTGCAATATCTGGGTACACTCGGCCTGATCCCCGGCACACGTCTGCATCTGGTCGAACGCGCCCCCTTCAACGGCCCTATCCAACTCACGGTTGACGGCAATACACTGGTCATTGGTCACGAACTGGCGGGTGTCCTGCGCGTCAGCACCGAAGACGAGTTTAATGTGGTGTAAATCGTTTAATCAACGTGATTGAGATTTTGAAAAAGGGCGGTGTTGAACTGCTCTTTTTTGTTGTCAGCTATGCCTCAAAACTGTGTATAATGGATTGAGGCGAGTAACTTGGAGAGCTTTTCTAATGGCAACACTTGAAGCCGGAACACTCTTTGATGAAATTCTTGATTTCTTGGCCTCAACGCCAACGCCTGAGCAAATTATCGAGTT
>JBBSBS010000064.1:0-21185 GCA_038251045.1 Aggregatilineales bacterium
CCCATGTGGGATCAGTGCGCAGTGCGCGGTTAATCGACCTCGAACTGCTGCCCATGTACAACGCGCTGTTGGCCTACTCTGGCACAAGTGCCCCTATCCAGAAGCTCATTCTGGAATCCGAATATGTCTACCAGACATTCTCGCCATTAAAAGGTGACAACTGCGAAGATGCCGGCTTCTGCCGCTTCCCCAATGGTGATTTACCCTTTGAGCACACCTTATTCCTCGACACCAATCTTATCTGGGCAAAAGCCACCCGTCGCAATGTCAACACCGGTTACAAAGCTCGTGGGTTAGCCTTCAACCCCACACCGGATGCCGGTGGGCAGCCTGCCTCCGAAGCATTTATTGACTGGTACGGGCAAACCGATGCCCGCTGGCAGTACGACGAGGCCACAGGTCATTACCTGCGCTTTACCGACGGCGTGCCGCACATGGATGCCGGAGACGGTCAGCAATTGTGGGCAGATGATTTAATCATTCTCGAAGTGTCCCACAACGACCATCCCGATATTTTTGACCCCGGCGTGAAATATCTCTCTATTCAAATTGAATTGTGGGATCAAGGTCGCGCCTACCTGCTGCGTGATGGACAGGTTTATCAGGGTTACTGGCGGCGGAAAGACAGTGAACCGGGTTCGGCCTTGCAACTGGTATATGGCAATAACACGCCGATCATGGTCAAGCCGGGCCGCAGTTGGGTCTCGGTCGTACGCGGCTTTGGTGATGTGTTCATCAACGAACAAAAAGCCGATATGGTCGGCACAGCGACTGCCATCGCCAACATGGCAACCCCGACAGTGGATGCCAACGCCATCGATAGCAGCGACTCGGCTGGCTAAAGAAACACAATTTCGCCTATAAACAAATCGGCGCTCGATGTGAGCGCCGATTTTTATTTCACCTAACTAACCTTGTCTAATAGCACTAGTAGCGATTGAATTCACCCCAAACTTGCAATAAATGTTTTCCAATCAACACTGCTCGTCACGCCGGGCTTGAGTGCCTCAAGATAAGCCCGTGCTTCATCAAAAGTCTTGTAAAATACGGAACTGCCTTTTTCGACACCCGCAAATTTAGAGAACACGCCCACAAACATACTTGCCAGTATATCTTCACTAAATGCGGAACCCCCACCGTAATTCGGGTGCCGTGTCAGGCTGCCTAGCTTTTGCAATATGCCCGTGTCAACAATCCGTCCTTCCCTTAAATCAGAGAGGAAATAGATAGGTTGCTGCGCTCCCTTAATGCGCTGAATCAAATCATCAATATAGTCCGTTTCCGGTCGCGTCAATTCATGAGCAGTTTTATACCACTTGATGAAAATCAACTCATCCGTAACCTGCCGTAAATCATAATATGAATCGTAACGCATATGGCTAGGACTCCGGCTTTTTGGGTTCCGACTTATCTTGTTCGGTGTGCTGCGTATGAACCTTGACCATCTTAAACTGCTTGCCACCTGCAACCGCGACAATTGTTTTGACATCAACTTCGTTCGGCAACAATCCGAGTTCCTGTAATGTCCAAACAGTCGTCAGGCGACCATTCAAATTAGGCCATTGATCTTTTGCCCACCGATAGCGCTCGCGGCTAAACTGCCAGATCGATTCAGGCAGTTGTTGCGGTTCAAACGCATGATATTGCCGCCAAATTTCCTCGTGCTCGGTTAGCGGAAACAAGATGTCCAGCATGGCCTGCTGCACGGTCGCCTCATCACGCCCATAATCCTTATCCACCCAGTTAAGGTGATAATTATTGATAAATGTAAATATGCCATAATGAGAGTAATACTCGATCTCATTCAGCAAAATATCGCGTTCGTTATACGCCGTTTCGTATGTCCTTTCAAGTTCAACACTCGGTTCCTTGATGCGTTCGCCATGACCGTTACTTGAATGACCGTTCAGCAGCGTAGGTTTTACATTACGCACATAACTAACCAGTTGAGTAATCCGTTCAGGATCAACATTAAACTTTGCAATCGCTCTTGAACTAATCAATTCACGAATTGCATCAGCAACCGCCCGCTGCCGTGCTTCATCATGGGCACGTTGAACACCATTTTCGTATACGGGGTGTTTCGTTCCTGCCGGAAAAACTGGCAGTTTCAGCTTATCCTTTTGGGTTTTAATACCACCTCTGGCAATATACAGTTGAAACAGAGTAATAATCCCGCCAGCAATACCAATAGCCAGCAGTGCATCTGTTTTCTGGGTAATCAGTACAATCGCCATGATGTAACTGGCAACCATACCCCGTAACCCTGCAAAACGCAGCGAGCGAGCCTCCGCTGACTTGGGGTCAATCCCACGCTCAAGCAGGGCATCATCACGGACGAAGAAAACACTGGTGCTGGTGATAACGAAGGCGCTGACAAAGCCGAAAGCATAATACGCCTCAACCACCACAACCTCACGGATAATCGGGATAAGTATCGCCGCCGCCGCCCAGATCACCGCGATACCAATGCGGTCATCCGCAAAAAATCCGGGCAATCGACCGAGTCGAGCCGCATTAGCCGCCACTGCCGCACCGCCAACATATCCACCACCCTGTGCAAGCAAAAGAATAATTGCCAGCAATACGCCTGCAACAAACAGAAATGTCTCCCCACGTGTGCCATTTGTAGCGGCGTTGACGGTTCTCGCAAACGCAATATCATGGGCAAGTGTTGCCACATATTCCTCTGGCGACGCACCGGATAAATCATCAGGCGGTGGTTCTTCATTGCCGAGCAGTTCATTAGCCGCCCGATCTTGAAGCTGCTTTTCATAGATTTGGGTGGCAGCCAACCGATCTGCCTCCGTAACATTAACCTCGCCTTCCGTAACACCGCGACCAAATGTTTGAGCCGCCACGATTTCATATTCGATCAGCAGTGTACTGTAGCCTTCTGTTGCTGGAATTCTCCACTGCTGCGCCGCATAAAGCTGAATGATACCCGTGCCAATCAGAAATACCGCCGCCAGCGTCAATGCGGTGTTGATTACTTTCCACTTGGGGCGCGCTGCGTGCTTACCGCTTGCCGGAATCACTTCATAACCTGAAAACCCAAGCATCGCGCTCGACATAGACCGGAAGAACAACTGAAAGAAAATAACACTCCCGATGACCGGTATGTCTTGCTGCGCGCGGATCACATGCTGCACAACGCCGGTTGCTTCCAACCGGTTCACGATGCCGTTCGTCAAAAATACCCACTCTGGATTTTGCATGGCGGTCGAGCCAACAAGTGATAATGCCACCAGCGTAAACAGCGTAAACGCGCCGCCGCCAATCAGGAACAACGGAACCGCCCGCTTCGGCCCCAACGCCACCAGAACCGCCATGATGAAAAAGGCAAACACTTCTGCCAGCACAATCCGGTATGGAGCCATCTCAGGGTACAGCAGCATCGTCACATCGGATGCCGAAATTGAACTGATAATGATCGTCAAAATCGCATCGAGAAAAAATAAGCTGGTGCCAACCCATGATAATGAGCGCAAACGCGTCGGGCCGATGGCTTCCACCAATGGGCCACTGCCACCAGCGTTCGGGCGTAAGTAAGCACCTGCTTTGTAGGCTGGAACGATACCCAAAAATAAAAGTATAGATAGTGCAATAAAAGCCAGAATTGCGATTTCATGATGCCCTTCTGCACCGTGAATCGCCAGTAGAGTCTGATACGCAGCAACACTGAAAGCATCGGCAGCGATCTCAAAGATCAGCGCCAAAACCCCTAACCCTGTCCCCCCTAAAAGGAGCCCTTCGACCATCAACCGAGGTAATTTGCGGTCAGCCTCGCTGCGTTCGTCTCGTGGGATGTAACTCTTAAACATTTTATGGTCCTTCAGGTTAGGCGCTTAGGATCAACTTCCAAATCATCTGGCAAACTTAGATAACCCGTGCATTTAGGAAGCAGCGAAAATTTCCCGTTTATTGGCTGTCATATCTACGCATATCTAAGAGCTTGAATATGGAGATTGACCGCATAATTACACGCAAAAAAAGGCAACGCTTTAGGCGTAATGCACCGTAATTATACCCCGACCAGTGAATTAACGGGATTCGGAAGCACAACCGGTTTAATTTAGAATCCAACGCCTACTCGCTACTTTCTAATCTAACCTCAACGTAATATATACGCCAATGAACTACTCTAACCCTTGCAGCATATACTTTCACCTCTTATAATAGAACGTTTGTACTCTCCGCTCCTATTTGTTCGACTACAGTTGATAGGCAGGCCCATGAACCAGGATAAGATTGTGGTGCGCGGCGCGCGCGAACATAACCTGAAGAATATTGATGTCGAGATTCCACGCAATAAACTGGTCGTCATCACCGGGCTTTCGGGTTCAGGCAAATCCTCGCTGGCTTTTGATACCATTTTTGCGGAAGGTCAGCGCCGTTATGTCGAAAGCTTGAGCGCCTATGCCCGCCAATTCCTTGGGCAGATGGAAAAACCTGATGTTGACCAAATTGAAGGTTTAAGCCCTGCTGTCTCGATTGACCAAAAAGGCGTTAGCCAGAACCCGCGCTCGACCGTTGGCACGGTCACAGAAATTTACGATTATCTGCGTCTGCTGTATGCTCGTATTGGTGTACCGCACTGCCCCATCTGCGGGGCAAAGGTCGAAGCCCAAAGCGCCCAACAAATTGTGGATGAGGTTCAAAAGCTCGAAGACGGCACACGCATCCAGATCCTTGCGCCTATCATTAAAGGCCGCAAAGGTACACACGAAAAAGTTTTCGATGATGTCCGAAAAGGTGGTTTTGCCCGCGTCCGTGTGGATGGCGAACTGCGCGAACTGAGTGATGACATCACCATTGATCGCTACGTGATCCATAATATCGAAGTCGTAGTAGATCGCCTTATCGCCCGCAAGTATGACGACCCAACCACCGAAGAAGCCCGTGGCGCAGAAAGCCGCCTGACCGATGCCATCGAAACCGCACTGGAAATCGGTGAGGGTGTGGTCATCATCAACAACCTTAGCAATACACCCGTCACCGACACGCTCTACAGCGAATTATTGGCCTGTGTCAATGGACACGGCAGCATTCCCGAAATCGAACCGCGCAGCTTCAGCTTCAACACGCCAAAGGGAGCCTGCCCCGATTGTCAGGGGCTGGGTTTCCGCTTGGAATTTGACCCGACGCTAATCGTTCCAAATCATGACTTGAGCCTGTCCCAAGGGGCAGTCAACGGTAATGGATGGAACTTTGAAGATGACACCAGTTGGGGTTCGGGCATCATGCGCGGCCTCTCAGAAGTCTACAACTTCAAGATGGATACCCCTTGGCGCAAGCTTTCCGATGAGGCCAAACGGATTGTCCTCTACGGTACCAACGGTCAGAAAGTCCGTCTGCGTTACGCTAATGCACGCGGTGACTATCGCGAATATACGACCGCTTTTGAAGGCGTGCTCAACAACATGGCTCGCCGCTACCGCGAAACTCAATCGGACGGCATGCGCGAAGCCTTCGAGCAGTACATGGCGAAAGTCCCCTGCCAGACCTGCGGCGGCAAGCGACTGCGTCCGGAAGCACTCGCCGTCACTGTGGTGGATACCTCCATATTTGATGTCACATTACTTCCCGTTGGCGAACTATTGGGCTGGGTCAATGCCCTGCGCGGCATTGATGGTCAAGCACCTAAATTGAATGAGCGTGACCAACAAATCGCCTACCAAATCCTCAAAGAAATTGAAGCCCGTGTCGGCTTCTTGAATAACGTAGGCTTGAACTATCTCAGTCTCTCCCGTTCAGCAGGATCACTCAGCGGCGGCGAGGCACAGCGCATCCGCTTGGCCACGCAAATCGGCAGCCGTTTAACAGGTGTGCTGTATGTACTGGATGAACCCTCTATCGGCCTTCATCAACGAGACAACGCCAAACTCATCGCCACCCTCTTTGAAATGCGCGACCTCGGCAACACCTTGTTAGTCGTCGAGCATGACGAAGAAACCATGCGCATGGCGGATTGGCTGATTGATCTGGGACCGGGTGCGGGTGAATACGGTGGGCGCATCATGGCGGAAGGCACGCCCAAACAGGTCATGAAGGTCAAGGACAGCCTGACGGGTGCATATCTCTCCGGTCGGCTGAAAATCGACGTTCCCAAAGAACGCCGCGCCGGTAATGGCAAGTTCATTACGGTCAGGGGCGCAAAGGAGAATAATCTCAAGAATATCCAAGTTGATATTCCTCTTGGCAAAATGGTTTGCTTGACCGGTGTCAGCGGCAGTGGCAAGAGCACCCTCATGACCGACATCATTTACAACCGTCTGGCACAGTACATCAATGGCAGCAAAGACCGTCCCGGCGCACACGACAGCATCGAAGGCATGGATAATGTCGATAAGATCATTAACATTGATCAAAGCCCCATCGGGCGCACGCCGCGCAGCAATCCCGGTACCTATACCAAAATGTTTGATGCCATCCGCGGCCTATTCACTGAACTGCCCGAAAGTAAAATCCGCGGTTATACGGCGGGGCGCTTCAGCTTTAATGTAAAAGGTGGACGCTGCGAAAATTGTGAAGGTCAGGGACAGCTCAAGATCGAAATGCAGTTCTTGCCGGACATCTATGTCGAATGTGATGTCTGTCATGGGACACGCTTCAACCGCGAAACGTTGCAGGTCAAATACAAAGGCAAGAGCATCGCTGATGTACTCAATATGACCGTCACCGAAGGGCTGGCCTTCTTCGAGAATATTCCGGTCATCAACAGCAAACTCGAAACCCTCCACGCCGTCGGTCTGGGTTATATCCGCATCGGTCAACCTGCCACCACACTCAGCGGCGGCGAGGCACAGCGCATCAAACTCAGCCGCGAACTATCCAAACGCGCCACCGGACAAACCCTGTATATTCTCGATGAACCATCAACCGGCTTGCACGCCGCCGATGTCAAACGGCTGATCGAAGTATTGCAGCAGTTGGTGGATAACGGCAACACTGTCTTGGTGATCGAACACAACCTCGACATTATCAAAGTCGCGGATTGGATAATCGACCTCGGCCCTGAAGGGGGCGACGCAGGTGGGCAAATTATCGCCATTGGTACGCCAGAAGAAGTGTCGCAAATTGAAAACAGCTTCACCGGGCAGTATCTTAAGCCCTATCTAACGCAAGCAGAGCCTGTATCATAAGGCGCTTGAAACCAACCATTCCCATCGACTGGTAAAAGGGGAAACCATGATGAACACATCAACTGAAGCAACTAATCAACTAGAGCAGGCATTATCTACGACCCGTCAAGCGGTCGCCGTCATTGACAACCTGATTGCCGACCATGAATATCAGGATGTGGCTTCGCTGGTGGCACAGGCCGCCGCCAAGCTGTTGGAGGCCGCCGCCGCGCTGATGCGTTCCGACGATGAAACGGGGCTTTCGGCATTGGAAGGGGCAGATGATTTACTGGACGCGGTTTACGACATCATTGATGGTGAAACCGACGACGAATAAACAAACAGGCTGACGAGCGTATTCAAACAACAAGGGGCGCAAAGTTAAGCGCCCCTTGTCGATTCTATAGCTGCCGCTGCCTATAGACTAATCAAAGTAGCAGGCGGATACTCGATTTCAGTAAGCGTGGACTCGATTTGCTGCCATGTGGCAGGCGCATCCCATTCAACGGTAACGGTTTTGCTATCCACGACACCATCAACCTGCTTCACACCTGCAATCTGGCTGACCTCATTCTTGATGGTGCGGACGCAGCCGTCACAACCAATGTTGGGAACCTGAAATGTTTTGCTTTCCATCATGAAACTCCTCACTATTCGGCTACTCATTAAAGGGCGTTCTACCCACAATTAAGCCTACTTTTCAGGGATATTTTATACATCCTCTGGTATATGGACAACATGGAAACACCGCATCTTTCCCGCCCGAATCATGAAACAGCAGGCTTCTCCACCCCTTGCGGACCGACGACGAGCGGAATACCAGTCGCCGCCTGTCTCCCGCGTGACATGAGCCAGAACCCCGCCGAAGCCAACAGCGCAACCACCGCCCCACCGTACCAGATCGCCGGTTGACCAAACGAATCGCTGAGGAAACCACCGGCTATCGGCCCGACACCGGTGCCAAACGTATACGTCAATGAGTAAATGCCCATATAACGCGCCCGTTTATCCGCCGGAGCCAAATTGGCAACATGCGCGTTACTCGTGGGTGACACCATCAATTCACCTAGGGTCAGTACCGCCATACCCAGCATGAAATGTGGCAAAACGTTGGATAGGCCGAAAACAATTAAACCCGCGACATAAAATAAGCATCCCGCAGCCATAACCAGCAGCGGATTATAACGCCGCGTCAAACGCGTAACGCCATACTGGAAAAACACCACCATCAGCGCGTTGATGCCGATCAACCGCCCAAATTGATCTTCAGGAATCTGGAAATTCTCTTTGGTATAAACCGCCAACAAATTGAAAACCAGCGCCGCCGCAATCTCTATCAACGTGAACACCGCGATAAAAGTAACGAATGGTCGGTCGCGGAAAACCGCCTTGTATCCTGTGGATACCTCACTCTTGGCAGGCGTGCTGGGCAGCGTTTCGCGCAATAGAAAAATAACCGGTATCAGCAGCATCAAATTGATAGCCGCCGTCATGAAATAAGCAAAGGTATGCGACTGTGCAATCCATACCCCGAACAGTGCCGGCCCGGTAGCTATCCCGACATTCGACACAGTACGGATCAGCGCGAAGGCACTGGTTCGCTCACCCTGCCGGACGACATCCGCCACCATCGCATTGCAACCGATGTAAAACACAGGTTGTAGGATGCCATAAAGCGGCAGCAAAACCACCCACTGCCACAATTGAACCGCGCTGCTCATGGTCATCAATACCCCAGCAAACGCCGCTAAACCCACCATCATAATGATTTTTCGCCCGAAGCGATCCATAAGTGTGCTAATCAGCGACGTACCGATAACGCTCGACAATGCTTGCAGCGATAACAGCGTCGTGACCGTCGTCAGCGTGACAGGGATGCTTAAGCCGTGACCGTGTGAACCGACAAACGTAGCAAGTGCGGGCAGTTGCCCGAATAAATTCAAGGCAGGCATAGGCGAGCTGGTTTGCTCACGGATATAAAGCGTGATGAACGGCCAGATCAACGAAGCGCCCAGCCTATTGAAGAAAAAACAAATAAGCAGTATCCAGAAGACGCGCGGATACGGAGGAAGTTTATTTAAGAACCGCATACATCAATATTCGATTGCCCAGTCGTCCGTATTTATTGACCCACATCAAGAAGGGACTGGATTTCTTCCTGAGCGTGGGCATCCGTTTCGTGTTGTAAATGAGCCTGCAATACCCGCCGCGAGTCATCCTGCATAATCTGGTGCAGTGCCCACGCCGCATGTGAACGCACGAGTGGATTCGCATCATTCAACAGCCCTTGCAGCGGCATAATCGCATCCGTGTGTCCCCAATTACCCGCTGCGATGCAGGCATTTCTGACCAGCCGTTCGCGCTTGATGCGGTATATCGGACTGCCATAGTATCGCTGATGAAATGCGGCCTCGTCTAGCGCCAGTAAGTCCACCAACTTCGGTGCGATATGCTCCAGATCCGGCGGATAAAATGCGGCTTCTCGCGTCGGTTCAGCAAAACGCTGGAAAGGACACACATCCTGACACACATCGCAGCCATAAACCCAATTGCCCATTAAAGGTCGCAGCGAGCGCTCAATGCTGTTCTTGTGTTCAATCGTCAAATAGCTGATGCAGCGCCTCGCATCCAGCACATGTGGACGCGGGAAAGCATGGGTCGGGCAAGCCATCAAACAGCGCGTACAGCTCCCACACATCGTTTGCCGCCCTGCCGTGTCGTAACCGTCAAATTCGAGGTCGGTTAATATTTCGCCCAGAAAAAAAGTGCTGCCCTGTTGTGGATGAATCAGCATGGTATTCTTTCCCGTGAAGCCCAACCCTGCCTGATGTGCGTGGCTGCGTTCCAGCACCGCGCCCGTATCCACATAAACACGGTGGCTGATTTTCTGTCCGCTTTCAACCCGCAGCCATTCCGCCAGCGCTTCCAATCGCGGAGTCAGGATGTCGTGGTAATCCAACCCCCACGCATAGGCCGCAATCCTCCCGCGTGAGGGATCGTGCAGCACATCATCCGGTATGACTGCGCCGGCATAATCCAACCCGACCATCACCAGCGACTGCACACCGGGCAGTATCACCTTCAGATCACGCCGCCGCGCCTGCCGGTCAGGTCGTGCCATGTAACCCATCGTGCCTTGCATCCCCGCCTCTACCCATCGTTCATAAGCAGCCAGATATGGCGATGGCTCGGCGCGAGTCAGTCCTACCAGATTGAAGCCCATTTCAAGGGCGCGGGTTTTGAGCGCAGCAGATGAAAACATGCAGTACCACTTAGTGTGTTGGTCACGGTTCGATATGGCGTTATCATCATGCCAAAGATTGTAGGTTGCAAGGGGTATCCGTCATGTCCAACGCCGAAATCAAAGCCCATGCTCGCCAGCGATTCGGGCAGTTTGCGCAGGGTTATGTCGCAAGTCAGGGTCATGCCAGCGGTGATGATCTGGCACGCTTGCTGGAACTGGCACAGCCCCAATCCGATTGGTTGATGCTCGACATTGCCACTGGTGGCGGGCACACCGCCTTAAAGTTTGCTCCATTGGTGCAGCATGTCATCGCGCTAGACCTCACACCGAAAATGCTGGCAGCCGCCCGAAACTTCATTAACGCTAAAGGGATGACCAACGTTGAATATGCATTGGGTGATGCCGAGCAAATCCCAATTGCCAGTGGCACATTCGACCTTGTAACCTGCCGCATTGCACCCCATCACTTCCCCGACTGTTGGCGCTTTGTACAGGAAGCCGCCCGCGTATTGAAGTCCGGTGGCAAGCTAATCGTAGAAGACAACAGCGTTCCGGATGATGAACGCGCCGCCCGTTATGTCGATGCCTTTGAACGCCTGCGCGATCCCAGCCATCACCGCATGTATGCAGGTTATGAATGGCAGGGAATGTTCCTTGATGCCGGATTAATCATCGAGCATTCTGAATATTTAGAGAAACCCTACAGCAGCTTGATTGAATGGGCGAATGTGCAGGGGCAGTCCGCCGCCGTCATCGAACGCCTACAGATCATGCTGGTACAAGCGCCGGAAGCCGCCCGTGCGTGGCTCAATCCGCACGCCGCTGGCACAGCCGATGCTACCTTCGACCATCATTATGCTGTCACTGTCGGGCACAAACCATAAATCAACTGAGTGGCTTTACACCAACTTCTCTAACGCCTCAGCTGCCGTAACCGCCCCACCCAGCGCCGCGAAATCCGCCGCCAACTGACGGGCATTGTCTTGCACACCTTGGTCGTTGGTCAATGCAGTCGCGCCCTCTAATAACGCCCCATGCCGAACTTCATGCGCCGTCAAGCTAAAACCCACTTTGGCCTGCGCGATTCGCCGCGCATTCCCCCGTTGATCGGCAGCGTGTGGCACAGCCATCTGTGGAATACCATGAATTACCGCCGCGTGTGTCGTTCCCATCCCGCCATGATGCACCATTAACCGTGTTCGCGGCAGCACGTGGTCAAATGACACCCAGTTGAGCAGCCGTGTATTCGGCGGTAAAGCGGCTTTCAGTTCAGCCTTTTTGTCCGGTTCAATCGGGTTACGTCCAATGACCACCACCGGCACATACTTGAGCCGTGCAACCGCCTGTGCCGCCCATGCGAAGAAGCCTAAATCACCCGTAAAAACACTGCCCAGCGTAATCAGCGCGATAGACTGCGAGTCGGGAATATCCGTCAGCCATGTCGGCGGCGCATCGCTAGCCGCTGTCGGCACACCGCCCACGAATAACGTCTGCGGCAAAATGTTATTGCTGTCGGATTGATACCAATAATCGTTGAAGAAACTGATGTGTAGATGTGGGCTGATGATCGACGGTGTCGGGCCAACTGAAAAATTTGTGCCTTCTAAGCCAAATCGCTCCGACAACCGTGTAATCCGTTCACGGCTGGCATTACCCAGCGTCTTTTGCACTGGAAACAGAAATTCATCATTGAGTTCCCGCTGCGCAGGCCACCCACAAACCGCCAGCGGCACGCCTAATGCTTCGGCGGCGAGTCCGGCAGCCGTCAAAAACGGATCAGTAACGATCACATCCGGCTTACCGATTTCAACCGCCATATCCAATAAGCATTGGACGGCCTCTCCCACCAAATCCTCACTCATCCACGTATCCAGCGCCCGTTGATAACGCAGCATGACCGCTTGTGCCGGTGGAATGCTCGTCAGATCAGGGGCTGGGGGTGGCGGCCACAACCAACCTGTCCGCTTGATGGGCTGAAAGGGAACACCCGCCGCCTTAACACTTGATGCGATAGGCGGCTCACTCAACCACAATACTTGATGCCCGCGTTGTTGCAGTGCCTCTGCCGTCTTAAGGAATCCACCCCAATCGAGGTGTCCGTGAAGCGGTGCAGAAATAAACCAGAAGTTTGCCATGTGAAGATCAATTCATACTTATGCTGCTAAATTTAACCGATGCCCTCATTATCCCGTTCATCCAGCCGGAAATACTGTGCCAAAAGTTACAATTTCTGAAGTTTTCGTGAACTTTTACCTTTACACTCAACCTTAAGGGTTTCAAGTAATCAATCGATATAAGATTAAGACAGAGTTGATTATCCATTTATAGCGAGGAAGAAATTATGGCTTGGTTCACCCCTACCCCGGCGGAAATTTCGGCAATTGAGCAAATTGAAACCGCATTTCACGACGACACATTGACCGAGAACCAGCGACAGGGATTAATCGAGCAGTTGTGGGTACGGTTGGAACGCGCACACGGTAGCAAAGTGTTGAGCCTCGTATCACCAGAAGGCGCAGTTATCGAACGCCCTTTTCGCACAGAAGCCTAATTCTAAGCCTTGATATTTAACCAGGCTGGCTCGACATTGGCTTGCGGCGCACGTAAGATCGCAAACAATTTATGCGCATCGCGCCACAAACTGCCAGCCTGTTCTTCCTGATTCAGCATCGCCTGCTGTTGGCTGTAAATCGACAGCGCTTCTGCCTGCAAACGGCGCATATCAGCCTTCCGCGCCAGCGTTACTGCTTCTTCCAGCCACTCACCACATTCAGCAGGCTTTTCCAACCGGATGCTCACCTGCGCCAAGCCGCTCAACGCCCGAATAATAAGTTCCACATCATCACTGTTTCGCCCCTGCGTTAAGGCTGTCTCAAAAAACACCTTCGCCTCATCTATCCGGTTCAAGCCCAATAAACTGTTCGCCATACTCAGGTTGATTATCATCTGCCAGTGTATTTTGTTCAGCGGCTCAACCAATCCAGCGGCTTCTTGATGCAGCGCCAAGCCCTTCTCATAATTCCCCATATAATCATGCGCCAAACCCATATTGTCCGTTTGAATCGCCGCCTGTAAGCCAAGCTCAATACTTTTGCTCAGGCGCAGCGCATAATCCAGCATCGAAAGTGCCTGTTCATAACGCCCTGTCGCCAGCAGAAACCACCCGTAATTACCCCGCCGCGTCGCATCCGCATAATCATTGTTCAGGCGACGTGCGATGGCAATCGACTCGTTAAAAAACGAATCAGCCGAATCAATATCCCCTTGGTCGGCATAAGCAATCGCCGCGTTTGCCAGCACCAACCCCCGCGTTTCCCAATCCTCGCGTAAATTACTCAGCAGCATCAACGCATATTCGTAATCTTTTAGCGCCCGCTGTCCCTGCCCGATCGTTTTACGTGCCGCTGCCAGATCACAATACAACCGCGCCACCTGTGAGGTCTGCCGTTCCGCTTCATAAATCGGCAGCGCCACCGTCCATTCCCGAATTGCATCAACCATCTTTTGTCGGTTAAAGAAGAATAACCCTAAATCGCGCGCGGTCTGGGCGACTTCTACCGGCACACCATTTTTCTCGGCGCGTGCAATCGCTTGCCGGTACGCATCCACTGCCCCTGCTTCATCCCCGACTTCGGCTTTCGCCGCCGCCATATTGCGCACAATATCGGTTTCTGTGTAAACCGTCGGCACGATTTTCCCGTCTGCCAATAACGCGGCGCTCAATTCCAGATACGGAATCGCCGCCTCATATTGCTTGCAGGCCACCAGCACGATACCCAGCGCCATATCGGCTTGGATAGCAATCCCTTCATTTGCCATCGTCAATGCCGCCACCCGTGCCGCCTGCTGAATATGGGTCAGCGCATCATTCGGGCGTTGCAAATTGAGGCAAACCTTGCTCATCAGCGACAATGCATTGACATAGCCCGCCGCCTGTTCTTTCGGGTTAAACAGTGCCAGTGCCTCTTCAAGATATTGATGCGCCTCTTCGGTATGACCCACATTCAGCGCCCGCTGTGACAGCAGCAAATCCCACTGACGTTCATACTGTTGATAACCGGTTTGCTTCGCCAGCCGCAGCGCCCGTTCGATCAGTTGTTGGCCTTCTGTTTCTTGTCCACTATCAATCAGCGCTTCCCCCAGCCGCCCGACGAACAAACTGCTCAATTCCAGATCACCCGCCTGATTAAGTTTGGGCAACGCCTCTCGCAGCAAATGAACCGCGTAGCTAGCATTCGCATCATGCAAATACGTATCGGCTAAATACCCCAGCGCTCGCCCCTCCGCACCCGCCGAACGGGCACTACGCGCCACTTCCAGCGCATGTTCAAAATGCACTTGGGCGGATTTCCAATCATCCTGTTTCTGGGCGACGATGCCCTGCCCGATCAAAATATAGGCGGTCTGACCCCGCTGCCGTGTCTCCTGCGCCGTTTGCAAAATACCCTTGAGCAGCGACTCGGCTTCCTCAAAACGCTTCAAGCCACAGTACACCTCGGCCTGATTCAATGCCACAACTGCCATCGAATTCGCATCACCGGAGCTGATGGCAAGCTGCATCGCCGAAGATAACGCCTCCAGCGCAGCCGGATAATTCTCTGCCCGTTTGAGACGCTGACCGGCATCCACAGTTTCACGTAAGGTATTCGTTTCAGGGCGGTTTGGGTAACGCGCAGGGGGTTGACCAGCAGCTCGACGTTTCAGTTCATCAAAGAAATTCATGGATTTCCCGTTATGTTTTGTAATCCTGAATGTATTGTAGCGGCGATTGATTAGAAAATCATAGGTTTGACCACAGCACATTGTCCAAAATAAAAGAGCGTGCCCGGGTTGGCACGCCCTTTATTAAGCGTAAGCAATCACAATTACGGATAGAAACCGCGTGTCAGCAGCGCGTCACCCACCCGTTCAATAGCCACCATCTGGGCAGCCGTTCGCAGGTCAACATGGCTTTTCTCTGCCGTAGCCACAATCGCATCATAGCTGCGAACCAATATCCGTTCAAGCTGGCGGAAGACTTCTTCCTTGTCCCAGAAAAACTCCTGTAGATCCTGTACCCATTCAAAGTACGAGACCACCACACCGCCCGCGTTCGCCAGAATATCCGGTATAAGAATAATGCCACGGTCATTAATAATGTCGTCGGCCTCAGTCGTGGTCGGCCCATTCGCCGCTTCGACAATCAGCTTGGTACGCAGGTGAGACGCGTTATGTTCAGTAATCTGCCCTTCCATCGCCGCTGGAATCAGCACATCGCATGGCAGCGTCAGCAGTTCCGAGTTCGTCACATGGTCACCGCCGTTGTATCCTGCCAGTGTCTTATGTTCATCCATCCATGCCAGCACCGCCGGAATATCCAACCCGCCAGCGTTGTAGATGCCGCCATCAATATCGCTGACAGCCACCACTTTGAATCCCAGTTCATGGGCATGAGCAGCGGCATGTGAACCCACATTACCAAAGCCCTGAATGACGATCCCGTTGCTACCATTGTTGGACGAACCGATACGCTTGAGCGCTTCAGTCATGGTGATAATGACACCGCGTCCGGTCGCTTCATTGCGTCCTTGGCTGCCACCAATATTAATCGGCTTGCCGGTGACGACCGCGCGGGCAGCATAACCAACCGTCATGCTGTAGGTATCCATTATCCATGCCATTTCCTGCGGGCCGGTTCCCATATCAGGGGCGGGAATATCCGAACGGGGGCTAATCAGAGGTAATAATTCAGAAGCATAACGCCGTGTCAGGCTTTCACGTTCGCGTAAAGTCAGCGACTTCGGATCGACCAGTACGCCGCCCTTTGCGCCGCCGAATGGGATACCCACCAGCGAACATTTCCACGTCATCAGCATGGCCAGCGCCCGGATTTCATCGAGCGTCACATTCGTGCTGTAACGGATGCCACCTTTCGACGGCCCCATCACCGTGCTGTGATGCACCCTGTATCCGGTAAACATTTCAACTTTGCCGTTTTCACGCCGCACCGGAAAGTTCACTGTGAATTCGCGCTGCGGCCAACGCATATATTCAACAACATTCTCGTCTAGCTGAAGCTTACTTACTGCCCGATCATACTGGATCAATGCGTTTTCATAAGCACTTGGTGCCATCTCCAGCGGGTGCTGCATCTGGCTGTGGTTAAGTGACACTACCATTTTGTCTCCTCAGACTTAATTTATGGTGCTTTCAAAACTATCTAAAAGAATGCTCTCAATACTGTTCAGTATAACTGAAAGCCTAGAGTATTATACTTAAAATTTCCTAACATTGTGTAAATAATACAATGGATCATGGTACAAAGTGCCTAAGCTAACACAGTGCTAATCTAAAAATGAGGACTTCCTACATGCCAAATGCAGTATGAATTACACTGGGTACGCTGACGATGACCCTATAAAAAACGCTCATAAACGGCTCATTCTCCTGCTCATTTTTCAAAAGTTGCAACAAATCCCATAAGGCCGTAAAGTGAAACAAACATCACCTTTACAGCATTTTTACCTTGTTATCTACGGCGCATTAAGATAGAATAAACGTTCTTATTTCCATCCAACAACTTTTCACCCGGTAGCAATTGACCCCGATTTTTTAGGGAACAGCACCATGAATCTTCTAAAATTGCAGCGGTTAGTAGCGGAAGAACACTTCGACACCACCTTGTTTCTAGAAGGCGCTTCTGGAACCGGCAAAACCACCGCCGCCATCGAACGCGTCAAAAATCTGATTCGCAGTGGTGTATCCCCCGAATCGATTCTAATTATCGTGCCGCAAACTGCATTGGCCCTTCCCTATAAGGATGCCCTGCGTCGGGCGCGTGTCATCAAAGGCGCGAATGTCCAAACCACGACCCTTTCCGGTCTCGCTGTCCAGAGCATAGATTTATTCTGGCCTTTGATTGCCGAAGATGTCGGCTTTAACAATCCGCTTGACCGTCCCCATTTCCTGAGTTTGGAATTGGTGCAGTACTACATGACGCGCTTTCTTGAGCCTGAAATCCGCCGTAATGATTACTTCAACAGTGTTACCATCAATCAGAATCGCCTCTATACCCAAATCGTCGATAACCTTAACAAAGCGGCTGTCGTCGGTTTTTCCCAAGAAATGATTGGCGAGAAGTTGAAATCCGCGTGGGCAGGAGCCAGTGAACAGGCATACATCTATGATGACGCGCAGGCCGCCGCTACCGTGTTTCGCGAAGCCTGCCGCCAGAATAACCTGATCGACTTCTCGCTTCAAATCACCTTGTTCGTCAATTACTTGTGGAAAATGGAACAGCCGCGCCATCACCTGACCAACCAATATCGCCACTTAATCGTAGACAATATCGAAGAAGACACTCCCGCCACCCATGACGTATTATCTGAATGGCTCGGCGAGTGTGATTCGGCCTTGCTGCTGTACGATTCTGGCGGTGGCTACCGCCGTTTTCTAGGTGCGGATCCTATCAATGCCTATACCCTCAAACAGCAGTGTGAAGTCAAAGTCACGTTGGATAAACCGCGTGTCATGTCGCCCGAACTCGAAGCCTTTGAGGTCGAAATCGCCCGCAGTCTCAACCGTCCCCACAAAGGCAAACATAAAGCCGATGCCCGCAGCGCCATTGTCTATGCCGATAATCACTATCTGCCCCAGATGGTCGATTGGACAGCCGATAACATTGCATCGCTCATCAACAACGAAGGCGTGCCCCCCAATGAAATCGTAATCCTATCAGCCTTCTTGCCGGATGCCTTGCGTTTTTCGCTTCAGACTCGCCTCAACGAACGCGGCATACCCAACCGTTCCCATCGTCCCTCGCGAGCCTTGCATGAAGAACCCGCCGTTCGGACGCTCATCGCCCTCGCCAAACTGTCGCATCCCCAATGGAAAAATCCGCCCGATAAATTTGATGTGGCCTTTGCCCTCACCGCCTCTATTACCGATTTGGATTTGGTACGGGCGCGCCTCTTGTCGGATGTTCTCTTTCGCAGCGGCGAACTCCTACCTTTTGATCGTATTCAGGATAGTAAAGTTCAAAGCCGCATTACCTTTGACCTCGGCACGCGCTATGATCGCCTCCGTGCTTGGATTGATAAGTACCGTGAAAATGAATCGTTGCCGTTAGATGTCTTTTTCAGCAAACTTTTTGGTGAAGTGCTCTCACAACCCAAATTTGGCTTTCACTATAACTATGACTCGGCAAATGCAGCTGCCAACCTCATCGACTCAGCCCGTGAGTTTCGTCAAACCGTCAGCAAAATCGAACCGGATTTCCCGCTGCCGCTGTCTAGCGAGTACATCCGCATGGTCGATTCAGGTGTCATCGCCAATCAATACATCCGCGATGGCGATAAGCGCGAAAAAGACTCGGTGCTCATCGCGCCCGCCTACGCTTTCCTGATGAAGAACACCCCTGTCGATTACCAATTCTGGTTGAACATCAGCAGCCCCGGTTGGGGACAGCGTCTCTATCAACCCCTGACTCAACCCTACGTCTTAAGCCGCCAGTGGGAAGAAGACCGCATCTGGACGGATTCGGACGAATTTGAATCCAATCAGGATGCCGTGTACCAGTTGGTCTCCGGCCTCATCCGCCGCTGTCGCAAACAAATCTATCTAGGCTTTAGCCAGTTTGGTGAACAGGGCTTCGAACAGCGTGGCACATTATTAACCGCCGTCCAGAGTATGCTCCGTCGGCTGGCGAAAGAGGAACGCGATGTTTAAACCGCGCTACAAGCAGCAAGAAATCTTAACCTACAAGCAGGGCAAGATGGGTGTGTCGGCTGTTCCCGGCAGTGGCAAAACCTCTACCCTGTCCTTTCTGGCGGGCGTTCTCGTCTCCACCGTTGATCTTACCGACGAGCAGGAAATTCTCATCGTAACCCTGGTCAAATCGGCGGTCGGCAACTTCGCCCAATCCATGTCCCGCTACTTCAAAGGCGAGTTCAAGCTGCTCCCCGGCTTCGGCTACCGCATCCGCACCCTGCACGGCCTCGCCAATGACATCGTGCGCGAGCGTCCCGGTCTGGTCAGCCTTGCCGATGACTTCAGCGTCATTGATGAACGCGCCGCCAACGACCTCCTACAAGACGCAGTCGAAACGTGGGTACGCACCCACCCTTCCGCGCCTGACGATTACCTGACCGAAGAACACTTCGCCAACGCCTATACCCGCGCCAATCATTGGCCGGATGCTGTCAAAAGCATGGCGATGAACTTCATCCGTCAGGCCAAAGACTTGCAGCTAACCGAAAAGGACATCCGCGCGCTGCTAGATCGCTCCGGCGAATCCCTCCCGCTGGCTGAAATCTGCCTCAACATTTACGAACAGTACGAACGCGGCCTGCGCTACCGTGGTGCGGTCGATTTTCAGGATTTGATTCGGTTGGCGCTCCGTGTGCTCGATCTGGATGCCCATTATCTGGCACGCCTGCGCGAACGCTGGCCCTACATCCTCGAAGATGAGGCGCAGGACAGCAGCCTCCTACAAGAACAAATTCTCCGCCGTCTGGTCGGCAAAGACGGCAACTGGGTACGGGTCGGTGATCCCAATCAAGCTATCTTTGAAACCTTCACCACCGCCAACCCGCGCTTCTTGCGTGAATTCTTGACCGAAAAAGGTGTGACCGCCCGCACCTTACCCAACTCAGGCCGCAGCACCGCCAGCATCATCAGCCTCGCCAACCAACTCATCCGCTGGTCGCTTCAACACCCCATCCCCGAAATCCGCGACAAGCAGCCGCTGACCGAACCCTTCATCGAACTCACGCCCAAAGACGACCCGCAGGGCAACCCGCCCGATGACCCGCGCGGCATCAACCTCCGTGCCGAGAAATACACACCCGACGAAGAACGTCAGGCCATCATCCAATCGCTCAAAAAATGGCTGCCCGAAAATCAAGATAAAACCGTCGCCATCCTTCTGCCCATCAACAGCAGCGGCGCGAATATGGTACAGGTCTTACGCAAAGCAGGCATCGACTATGTCGAGAATCTGCGCTCGACCACCGGCACACGCGCCGTCGTCGGCACACTCGCCATGCTCCTTGAATATCTGCTCGACCCCAAGAGCAGTCCGGCGCTCGCCAATGCCTACCGCGTCTGGCGGCGTGACGAGCGTGGTGACGAAGAAGCCGAACGCGCCATCGCCAGCATCGTCGCTGAACTCCGCAAAATTCCCAACGTCGAGGATTTCCTCTGGCCGCGCACCACCGACTGGCTGGATGAAAAAGTCCCGCCGCATGAACAAGCCGCCCTCCACGAACACCTGCTGACCTTCCGCAACCACGTTCGCCGTTGGCTGGCTGCTGCCGAGCTGCCCGTTGACCAACTCATCCTGACCGTCGCTGGCGAGATGTTCACCCTTGAATCCGAAATCGCCACCGCCTACGCCGTCGCCCTCTATCTGCGCCGCTTTGCCGAACTACATCCCGAAGCCCACCTGCCCGAATTCACCGAGGAACTCCGCGCCATCGCCAAAGGGCAGCGCAGCTTCAACGGCGCGGGTGATGATGACGATGCCTTTGACCCCGACAGCCACAAAGGAGTCGTCACCGTCACCACCATGCACAAAGCCAAAGGCTTGGAATGGGATCGCGTCTACCTCATGTCCGTCAACAACTATGACTACCCATCCGCCGACAGCTTCGACACCTTTATCGGCGAGAAATGGTTCATCCGCAACCAGCTTAATCTGGATGCCGAAGCCCTCGCCCAACTCAAAGCACTCGCCACCAGCACCGGCTACATCGAAGGCCAAGCCACCCGTGAAGCCCGCATCGACTACGCCGCCGAACGCCTGCGCCTGCTCTACGTTGGCATCACCCGCGCCCGCC
>JBBSBS010000065.1:0-21181 GCA_038251045.1 Aggregatilineales bacterium
ATCTCGTCCAGAAAAATGACCGACGCGCCATACTCTTTAGCCGCCTTACGGGCTTTCCGGAACATCGTCCCAACCTTCAACGCCCCCGTACCAATAAACATACCCTGTAATGAAGACGTATCAACGTAATAGAAGGGTACGCCAGCTTCGGTGCTGATGGCCTTTGCCAGCCAAGTTTTACCCGTACCCGGTGGGCCTTCCAACAACACACCCGTCAGCGGTTCACCACCAGCCTTCTCGAACATATCCACACCGCGCAGCAGCGTTACGATCTGCCGCGCCTGTTCCAATAGTTCCGGTTGGCCTTTGTAATCCGCAAAGCTCACGCCTTCGCTGCCCGGCATAATCTCATAGGTGCGCGAACGGCTCAGAAACCAGAAGATGGCGACGAACTGCACCACAATCGTCAGCATGAATACACTGACGGAAATGATCAGACCCAGAATGGTCAACAATAAGGTCATCACGCTGGGCACAAACAAACCAGCGATAAAAATCGTCAGCACGATCTTCCATATCCACCCATTACGCAGGAAACGCCTGATGCGGTGCGATATCCGATTACGCTGGTCAACCAGCGTATCCTCATCTTCCCAATTCCATTGTCCTTTGGTGTTGATGAAAGGCTGGTTCGGTGCGTTTTTGATGTTGGTCATTTGCTTGTGCCCCCCACCACAGTTTCAATCTGCTTGTAGGGGTCGAGATCAATCTTAGGCGTATACAGGCCGTATTGATCGAAGAACTTCTCAACCTCATCGGCGAAGAGTTCCTGCTTTTCCAGCACCAGTTTGATGAGCGCCTCGCCCATATCCTTGTGCATACGGAACGACAGGCGTACTTCTTCCAAAACGTTGCGGAAGGTGTTTTCCATCTCTTCGGACATCTCAGGCGTATAATTCGTGCCGTTCAAATTAGCGCCTAATGGCCCAAACATACCGGCGTTCGCCATCTGCCACAGCACCGCCCGGATTCTGCCGAAGTCGCTGCTATCACCCCAGCCTGTACCTACACCCAAGCTCTGAGATAGTTCGCCTACAAATTCCAATTCGCCAGCCCGTCCACCAATTGCAACCCGAAGCTGTTTCATCAACGAGTCATAGGTGTTCATGGCATCAAATTCCTCGGTTGCCGGGTAATAACTCACATGCCCGTGTGCGCCACCCTGCGCGATGATCGTAATACGTGCGATGCGATAATTCGGTCTGAAAATCCGGATTGCCAGCGCGTGACCGACTTCGTGCGCGCTCAGCCGGTACTTGTCCTCTGCCGTCAAGTTCTTGATCGGCTGCCGCAGCCCCATCTCATGTTCCGGCTGTGCCTGCCGAATATCACGCATGGTCACATAATCACGCTCGTCATACATGGCATAGCGCAGCGCTTCGTTGATGAGGTGCTTAATATCGGCTGGCGTGTAATAAGGTGTCTCGGAGGCCAATAATAACGAGTCCACCGCTTCATCATGCTTGAATTTCGACAGGTAATAGTCAAACAGATCACGGCGGCCTTCCATATCCGGCGCATCAACCCTGATCTTCTTATCGAAACGCCCCGAACGCAGCAGCGCCGGATCAAGGGACGACAGGCGGTTGGTTGCCCCAATGGTCAGCAAGCGGCGCTGGGGCTTGGGCGGTGTGCGCCCTAAAATGTGCTTATAGAACCAGACGCGTCGTTTAGCCGCTGCGCCGTGTTCAGCATTGAACCCATCCATCTCGACCAGCAGCGTACTCACTAGACCACTATTACCGCCCATACCAAACATCATTGGTAGGCGGTTCGGGTTTTCAAGAAAGGGGTCGCGCGTGTCGCGTTGCCCAGTCGTTGCCACCCCTGATCGTGAGCCAATCGCATCAATCTCATCAATGAAGATAATCGCCGCACCATAATCTTTGGCGGCATTCCGGGCTTTTTTGTACAGGTTCATGACTTTCATCGGCGCAATCCCCATGAACATTGAATTCAGAGAGGATGCATCAATATAAAAGAAAGGCACACCTGCCTCGGTGCTGATGGCCTGCGCCAGACGAGTCTTGCCCGTTCCCGGTGGGCCTTCCAGCAGCAAACCGTTCAGCGGTTCGCCACCAGACTCTTCGAACACCCGTACACCGCGCAACAGCTTAACGATTTGCTGTGCTTGTTCCAGCAGTTCCGGCTGCCCACGATAATCATCAAAGCCAATACCTTCGGTTGTGCTGCCCGGCAAAATAGTATAGGTGCGGGCATTGCCCAAGAACCAGAATATCAGCGCAAATTGTCCAACGGCAATCGTGATGCCAATGAACAGCCGAATAAGCGTTTGTGTCAAATTGGTGAGATCAATCGAAAAGGTTTGCAGCAGCACCTTTGCACTGTTGTCTATGAACTGGAGGATTCCGCGCATCACCGACGCATCCAGTAACATGACCCCTACAATGACGATCAAGATAATACGCCGGATGGTGAAGGTGCGTTGCAGGCGATAGCGCAGCCTTTGGCGCTCTTCGACCCGCGTCTTCTGTTGTTCCCACGCATAAACCTTACGCGGGGCATCGAGTTTGTTATTTACGTCCGGTTTAACAATACTCATAGGTCATCTGTCCTCAACTCTGAACTTACAGTAAGTACTGATTCCTATACAGGGTTGCAGCGGTTAAGTGTGTATTAAATTAACCACCACCGGATATGGCCCTTTGCAACTGACTAATCATCGTAACTGGATGATTGGGTGTTCCGGAATAAAGTCTCGTCGAAGAAGGTTGGTCAAGCGCCAGCTTACCGTCGGCAATCAGGTTGCTAAAGCTTGTCAAACTGGGCGAACCGCTATCGAGATAAACCAATGCATCTGCCCGGTCAATCGTCACACTTTGAATGATAACCCCGACGAAGCTCTCCCCCTTATCCAGAGTGCTTATTCGCTGTGGATCAAGGAGTACGATTCCTAGAGATTTTGCGCCGATGCTTTGCTGCATAATGCCGCGCCATGTTAACTCAATCGCCCGACGATTACGGTTGACGGCTTCAACTTGGGTAAGACCCGCTTGGGGGACTAATAATGCATAAACTTGAAAATTGTGTGTGATCAAGTCATTGCGGATTTCAATAATGTCCAATGTGCCAGCCGCTGCGGTTTCAATACGATCAGCCGCTGCATTCAGCGCCGGATCGGTATTACCGGCTTTGTTGACCATCACCAACTCGGTTGATTCTACCAACCGGTTTTCAGCACTTTCACCCGTGTCTTCCCCTGAAAGCACTTTTAACCCCGGCAAAACGCTGCATCCAGCGGCGGTTATGACTGCCATTACTAAAAATGTTGCGAACCGCACATTCCATTTCATACGCTGTACCACACTTTCAGCATGTCAGATTAAAAGAGTATACCGCTTTCACTAAGAAAGTGTTCAAATTCTAATCAAAACATTGTACTCTTGAAACGTTCGCTTAATAATTTTTAGATACTGCCATTTAGCAAATACTCACCTAATTTCCGCTGAAGCTGCCACATGCCGCTTGTAAAGAATATGTTGTCCCTACGCGCCGCGTGAGTTAATTGGATACAATCATGGATTACGAACACTATAATCCGCTGGAGACTTGAGAACTGAAATTCACTTCGACCCACCGCACCATCCTAATGCTCATACTCCTGCTGGCTTTTGGGCTGCGATTAGCTCATATACTGCCGTTGGATCGCGTAGAAATCTACAACGAGCGCGGGGGGGACAGCTGGTGGTATCTGGAATATGGTTTGGGATTGGTGCGTAATCAGGAACCGGCTGTCCTTCCGTCGGGTCCAGTATATTTATTGTTCGTTGGCTTGCCACAGGTGATCGCTGCACCTGAAACCGCTATCTTGCTCATTCGTTTGCTGCAAGCAGTTCTGAGTACCCTTACCTGCTATTTTGTCTATCGGCTTGCCACCGTTATCAGTCGTGATGTGCGTGCCGGATTAATGTCGGCAGTGGTTATTGCCATCTCGCCCGCTTTCATCATCGAGAGTGGTCAAATCCTGACCGAAACGCTGTTTATCTTTTTGCTGGCAGGCGGCCTGTGGTTGTACGTCGCCACCATCGAACGGTATCCAGTGGATGGTATCACCCCACCGCGCCTGTATTTGATGATCGCGTTCGTCGGCTTGGTTTTCGGTATCGCTACCCTGACGCGTGCCGTTTTGCTGGCCTTCCCGCTGGGGCTGGTGATCCACCTACTGTTGATCTACGGTTGGCGTAGGGGTTTGCAGTTGGGTTTCACGCTGCTGCTGGTCTTTGTCATCACCCTTGCGCCGTGGACGATTTACAACCGCGTCAAATGGGGACAGACGGTGATTGCCGCGCAGGGATTCGCTGCGTTTCTGTTTCTGGGGGCATCTGATTCCGGCTGGAATGGCCCAACCCAAACCGACTCGGTACTGCAAGAGTCATCCAGTTCACCCCTACCAAGTGATCCGAGTCAGCAGCAGCAGATTTACGCGGACAGTGCTACCGATACGATACTCAGCGATATTCCCGGTTGGCTTACGAGCCGCATGAGTCAGCTTTCAGGTGCTATTTTGCAGCCACATGGAACCGTCTTCTTCCCCGGCGACAGCCTGAAAGACATGACAAGCCGCTGGCTGAGTTCCGACCGCAGCTTGAGTGGTTTGGTGCGGCTGACACAGGGGGATAACTTCTGGCCCAAGCTGGCGATCTACCTGTTCCATTACATCGGCATATTGGCTGGCATTTTGGGCATCTGGATCGGCCGGCGCAACTGGCGTTTGATGCTGCCTCTGTTGGGCGCGGTAGCCTATTTCTTGCTGGCGCATTTTGTGCTGTATGTCATCCCGCGTTATTTGTTTCCGCTGGATGTGTTGTGGTGGGTATTTGCAGGTGTGGCCTTCGCCGCGCTCATGCGCCGGATACCCCGCCGTGTGACTCAACCCTCGCCGCTGGTCGAAAAGGTGAGCTAAAATAGGTTCTCAATTCCTTTCTTGTTGGCGGTTCAATTGTGCTGCCATTTCTAGTAACGACGGACTATAGACTCATATGACAATTATTCTCGGCATCGAAAGCTCGTGCGACGAAACAGCCGCCGCCGTCGTCAAAGACGGGCGCACCATCCTTTCTAACGTGATTGCCACCCAGATTGATCTGCACGCCCGCTACGGCGGTGTTTTCCCTGAACTTGCCTCCCGTGCGCATGTCGAAGCCATCAGCGCGGTTGTCGAGCAAGCCGTTGCCGATTCAGGCGTAGACTACGACTCGCTGGATGCCATCGCCGTCACTCGTGGGCCGGGTTTGGTCGGCTCACTGCTGGTAGGTGTGAATTATGCCAAGGGGCTAGCGCTGGCAACCGGTAAACCGCTGCTGGGCATCAACCATCTTGAAGGTCACGTTTATTCACTATGGTTGAGCGAACCCTATCGTGAAATCCAATTTCCGGTGCTGCTGTTGATCGTATCCGGCGGGCATACCGAACTGCTGCTGATGACCGGTCATCAGCAGTACGAACGATTGGGTGGCACATTGGACGACGCAGCCGGTGAAGCATTTGACAAGGTCGGTCGGATGTTGGGGCTGCCGTTCCCCGGTGGGCCGAATATCGAACGCGCCGCGCAGATGGGTAATGCGACTGCTTATAGTTTCCCGCGTACCAAGCGTGATGAAAGCTACGACTTTAGTTTCTCCGGCCTCAAAACGGCTGTCATGCGCGAAGTGACTATCCCGCTGACGACCGATGGCAAAAAACGTGGGTTGGAAAAAAATCCCAAGGTGCGTTCGGATGTTTCCATCAATGATGTTGCCGCCAGCTTTCAGGAAGCACTGGTGGGTGCGTTGGTAGAAAAGACTGTTCGCGCCGCCAAAGAACATGAGGTGACCGAAATTCTGATCGCCGGTGGGGTGAGTGCCAACAGCGTACTGCGCCAGCGCCTGCGTGCCGAAAGTGATCTGCCGGTTCGGTATCCCCCATTGAATTTGTGTACGGATAATGGCGCGATGATTGCCGCTGCGGGATACTTCCGCTTTGAGGATGGCCTACGCAGCAGCCTCGATATGGATGTCCAGCCCATGTGGCCCCTCACTACCGACGCTTATAATGCGGAATAAGAATTGGACAATTAACAGGATGGGCCAGCATTCATTGTGGCATATTTTGCAGCATACATATAAATCAATAACTTCTCTACCGATGAGGGGAGTTTGTAAATGACTAAAGTGAAATTTCCGCTGCAAAGCGCACGGTGGCTTGCTTTTGCGAGGGAGCGAAAATTTTCCCTAATCGCATTATCCGTCACGTTAAGTGTATTAGTGGGACTCACTTTTGGTCCTAATCGTGTCCTCGAAGAACAGGCGATGGCACAGCACTATAAACTTTCTTTGGCACAAGGTCAGGTGCTGTATGTAGCATTAAGCTTGGTCAGCTTTTGCGCTTTTTTATTTGGGCCTCGCTTTCGCATTTATCTCTCAAATCCGATATTGGTCGGGATTATTTTGCTGCTGGCGCTTATCAGTAGTTTCGCGATTGTTCGCCTGACCGCACCAGATGTTGGCTTTCACTTAGGGCTATACCCATCCCGCATCTGGTGGATTATTGCTGGCATTGTCATTCTGAATGGGCTGATTATACTAGCCGTGGGTTTTGCCTCCCGCCTATCATCTAAATGGATTTATCGTTCTACCTTCCTGTTGGTCGTAGTAGCGGGTTGTGTACTGGTCGCAATACATCTAGTTAGTATCGGCAGATATAAGAACATCGAAGATTTCGATGAACCTTGGATGGCGAATATTGCGACGAATTATGCCCAATATGGCACTATGGACTCCAATTTTGGCGGGCCGCAGGGAGATCTTTTTAGTCCACGTTACTATATGTTGATGGGGCTGTGGTTGCGGTTTGTAGGTCAATCGGATTTAGTCGCTCTGCGTGCTTTTCCAACACTGGTTGGTTTACTAACTGTATTCTTGGTTGCGGTATTTCTATTTCTTGTTCCATCTTTAAACCACCTTCAGCGGGTAATCGGATTGATCGTCATGCTGGGATCAATGCCCTTTTTATGGTCTTCCCATAATCTACGCCCTGAAATTGGTCTGGCGACATACAGCGCTATTGTTTTGATAACCGCTTACTACTTTTTCAACAATCGAAATGCCTCTCGATGGTGGCTTTTTTTGATGGGATTGTCCCTTTATGTGGGTCTGGAGACGATTCCCACGTATACCATAGCCTTTGCATTTGCGATCAGCCTAATTGTAATCGTCCATGCCTTTCGTTGGTCGCTCAAACACCTCGCTTGGCGCGAAGTGGGAGCTTATCTTATAGGCTGCATCGCTGGATCAGGGCTTTACGCAGTTATTCATTTCTGGCCTATCAGTCGTTTAGATAATCTTTCCCTTTATTTAGAGATCTATTCGTTTACAAATACCGGGCGATTTCTTACACCGAAATGGTTATTAAATGGTCTTTCTTTAATGAACGCCATCTCACCCATCGAGATTATTCTGGTGGTCGGACTTTTGATATTTTTCATATGGCGGGTTCGCGGTACTGACCGCTGGATTGCTGCGATTTTTTTGGCAGCAATTATTACAGCTTTTTTTCCTTGGAGCGCAACGGTTGGCTATCTGGCGATGCTGGCTCCGTTCGCGGCTTATGCTGCTGCACAATTATCGCGTACTCGGACGGCGGCTGTGGTAATGTGTTTTGTACTACTGCCGGCCTTTATTTCAATGCCCATCTTTGATGTGATGGATTATGTAACCAAAGATCAGAATCTGAGCTTCGTCAATAATGCCGCCCTTCTGAGTGATAAAATCCCGGAAGGCAGCACAATCGTTGGTCATGACCAATTATGGTACATGCTGCACACAAATCGAACATTTATTGGCTGGCCTGGAGTGCGGATCGCGGCTGCAATCAATAAATCGGATTTTATTCAGGCCGTCAAGTGGTATAAGCCGGATTTTGTGATTTGCCAACTGGATTCGCCGGAATATCAATTCGTCAGCTTGTCAGATAGTTTTGAAGCGCTCGATGAGGTGGCGATTCAAGATCAGAAATTTGTAGTATTCCGACCCGTTGGATGATGCCCTATTCTGATAACTTGGGGCTACTTTGAAACCACTAAATTCCACGTTGTGCATTAGAAGATAGGGATTACGTATGGCATCCGAAATTTTACCTTTTACTCCTGCGCCAATTACTAAGTTTTCCCTGCGTTTTGTAGTTAATGAACTGATTATTATTGTGCTGCTGGTGGGGATTCTCCTAATTACATTGACAAGCGCGTTGATCGGGTGGGTGGTCATTCCGGCAATGGTTTCTTATATCGTTCCTGATCAGCGAGTTCACCTTGATTTCGCTATCAATATGTTCAATACAGGCAGTCCGCCCATAGCACATTTTCTATATCAATCATTGGTTATTGGGTTACATATGATCATTCAGGACGCCAATTGGTTATTGAGTGCCGTTCTGGCTAACCTAATACCACAGGTATTTACAGCCATCATCATCTATCTAGCGCTTAGAGCATGTTCTCTGGATTTTGAGAAAACTTGGCATCCTGCTCAAAAGTGGATTGTGCGCTGTGTTTGTAATGTTTTGGCAATAGGTGTGTTGATCGCTGCCCCCGTTTTTACGTTGCTAACTACAGTCAATGGACTACCAAATCAAATTCTGCTGGGTTTTGTAACCCCCGTCACCTATCACAATCCCACCTTAACAATGCTGCGCCCATTTGCGCTATCTTTGTATTTACTGATAACGGCATACGTGCTGCCATTTGCACCTCTTCAGCTTAATCGCAATACGTCCGCCTTTCTGGTCGGCTTGATGATTACTGTCACCGTGTTATGCGGATTGAGTAAGCCGAATTATCTACTGCCAGTGTTACCGGCGCTTTGCCTTTGGTTAGTATGGTCAGTCTGGCGTAGACACCCGGTAAGGTGGTACTTTGTTGTGATTGGGGTATTACTGCCTATTGTAGTGATGTTAGGCTGGCAATATGTCTTCACTTTCGTGAACCCAACCCAAGAACTAGATACGGGTGGAGGTCTTGTTTTTGCCCCATTTAAAGTCGTTCTGGCTATCAGCGGACCCTCGCTGGAAATCATGCTCATGCGATTTGGGGTTTCGATTTTATTGCCAACGGTGGTTTACCTGCTCTGGTGGAAAACTGCCAAGCATAATACGGCACTTAACTTTGCGTGGCTGACATTTATCTTCGGTGCGTTTTTAATGTATTTTCTAGCTGAAACCGGCGTTCGCGAGTTTGATGGCAATTTTTTCTGGAGTGCTTATATCACAATATTTATTTTGAATGTTGCCTCAGTGCGCTTTGCTTTTCACATGTGGTTAAAATCACAGCAGACAGGTCGTTTTTTGCTGGATTGGCGCACCGGATTTATCATCATTTTGTTTGCGCTTCACATCATGAGTGGTGTCTACTACATTGATTGGGTTAACCAATGGTTGTACGCGGCAATATAGGCTGCTGTATTTCTCCAATTTATCCTTGCGAACATTCCCTAAGCCGACTAACATCACACCCATATCAAGGACAAAGGATTATTCTAGGCATGGATTACATTGACCTCCGCAGCGATACGGTAAGCTGGCCCACGCCCGAAATGCGGGAAGCCATGGCAAATGCCCCGGTTGGTGATGATGTATACGGCGAAGACCCGCTTATCAACCAGTTACAGCAGGATGCCGCCGATATGCTTGGCAAAGAAGCTGGATTGTTTGTCTCCAGCGGTACACAGGGCAACATTATCGCGGCGCTTACCCACTGTGGGCGCGGTGATGAAATGATTCTCGCGCGAGAGGCGCATATGTTCCGCTACGAGGCAGGCGCATCCTCCGGTTTGGGCGGCATACACCCAAACATTCTGGATGTGCAGCCGGACGGCACACTCAAGCTGGATGCCATCCAACGGGCTATCCGTACGGATGACCAGCACTTCCCGCGTACCAAATTGATCTGTTTGGAAAATACGCAGGGTACAATCGGCGGGATTCCCGTGAGCGCAGAATACACCAATCAAGTCGGTGAAATCGCCCATGCCCACAACCTCAAGCTGCATATTGATGGCGCGCGCATTTTCAACGCCGCCACCGCCCTCAACACACCCATCAACGAATTAGTGGCTGCGGCTGATAGTGTGTCGTTTTGCCTGTCGAAAGGATTATGTGCGCCGGTAGGTTCGGTATTGGTCGGCTCAAAGGACTTCATCCACGCGGCGCACCGTATCCGCAAATCACTCGGCGGTGGGATGCGGCAAGCCGGTATTCTCGCCGCTGCCGGTTTGATCGCCCTGCACAAGATGACGACTCGCCTGCACGAAGACCATGCCAATGCTTGCCTGCTAGCGGAAGGTATCGCCCATATTCCTTACCTCAGTGTGGATGTCAGCCGTGTACAAACCAATATGATCTTTTTTGATTTGGCGGAAGATGCACCGCTTTCGGCTGATGAACTTCGCGCCCGCCTCAAGGATGAGTACAAGGTCTTGATCGGTTCGTATCAAGGTCTGCCGAATCGCATCCGCCTTGTCACCCATTACTGGATTACACCTGAGCGCGTAGAAACAACTTTGAGCGCGCTGCGGTCAGTGTTGGCATAGCGGGGCAGAGCATATGAGTCCCACTATCTACCCCGACCCGAATTCTCCCACGCCGGTTCCTGACGATTGGCCTAAGCCACCGCCGCCCATCGTTGACCCGGCGTATCCGGAGGAAGAAGATTGGGAGTCACCATTCGGCGCAAAAGTAGGTGATGCCTCACCCGTGACTTATCGCGGTGCTGCCAGTGATCCGGTTTTCGGCTATCTGATTGCGGTCGCTCTCAGTATTGGTCTGATGCCGCTCATCCCGACCGATCCCGCCCTGCGCTATACGCTGATCTGGGGCGTGATGGCGGGGTTTGGTGTGCTGGCGTGGCTGCTGGGCGCGAGTGGTCGCATTTGGATGGAAACGCCGGAAAATCTCGGATGGGGAGTCATTTTTGGTCTGATTATCGGCGTTCCATTCCTGATTGTCGGTGGCAACACCCTGCAACAAACATCCCAACGCATTTTCACGGGGATGAAACCGGGCGAAACATTAGCCTTCCTGATCTTCGTCATGCCACTGGCGGAAACGCTGTTCTTCCGCGGTGTCTTGCAAGAAACGCGCCGTTTCTGGCTGGTCGGATTGCTGAGTACCGTGTGGTCGATATTGGTCTTCTTCCCGATGATCGATGCACCCCGTTATCCAGCGGTTGCCCTGATTATCGGCACGGCGCTGGTGCTCATGAATCTGCTGTACAGTTACGTCCGCCAGCGCAACGGCCTCGCCGCCGCATGGCTCTGTCAGATCATCGCTAATCTGGTGCTGCTGTTCCTGCCGCTGCTCTAATCTCATTAGCATCCTACGCAGCCCGTCAATCAAAGAACTTCTGATAGGTCACGCCGTCCAATGCATCTTCATAGTAGCGCGGCATGACGTACCCCACCTGATAACCCGCGGCTTCATAAAAGGCACGCCCACCTTGATTAAGCGTGGGCGTATCCACATAAATACCGCGTGCCTGTTTGGCGCGGGCGAACGCTTCGGCCTGCTGCACCAGCGCGAGGGCGATGCCCTGCCGGTGATGAGCGGGGTCAACAGCCAGCCCTTGAATTTGTGCCAGTCTATTCCACGCATAATACTGCACATAGATGAAGCCCGACACCTGACCGTTGACCTGTGCCACATAAGAGGCCATTGTGTCGGGGTTCTGTGAAAAGGTCAGTGTGTTTTCCACCGCAGAAGTCACATATTGTTCTGCCCAACCGATGGCGATCAGGATACGCCGGACAGCGGCTTGATGGTCAGGCACAAAGGGAATGATTTGAATGTGAGACATGCTGCCTCCTGTTAAGCATACGCGGCTTGGGCGGCGATGTAGGATTCGTATCCGCCGAGATGCTGGATCAAGTGCCCGTCACGCACTTCAAACAGGTCACCGCCAAACTGCTGGATGAAGCGGCGGTCATGCGAAGCCGCGATGACCGGGCCGGGAAAATCGTGCAGGGCGGTTTCCAGCGCTTCCAGCACGTCAAAACTGAGGTCGTTGGTCGGCTCGTCAAGCAGCAGGAGATTAGCGCGACCAAAAATCAACCGCGCGATTTGCAACTTACGACGCTGCCCGCTGCTCAAGCCAGCCACCGGCTTCTCAAAGTCGGTATAGCGGAACAAACCGGAACGGATCAACATCGTTTTGAGGGCTTGGTCGGGGTACTCCATACCGACTTTGAATGCCTCATACAGCGTGTGTTCAGCGGCTAGTTCGCCCGCTTCTTGATCGAGATAGCCGATGCGGACAGCAGGGTTGACCTGTACCTCGCCACTATCGGGTTTGGTTTGTCCAGCGAGGAGTTTTATCAGTGTCGATTTACCCGCGCCGTTCGGCCCGACGAGTACCATACGGGTTTGCAGTCCGATGGTGAAAGAGACTTCATCCAGAACCTGCCGATTCCCAAAGCGCTGGCTCAGGCGTGATACCACTAACGGTAAGCGACCTTTAAGGGTTTCAGGGTCGAAACGGGGGTCGAATTGCAGCGGTGCAGGCGGTTGTGGAACGGCATCGGTTTGCAGCCGTTTGAGCTTTTCCTCGGCATTATGCATACGACGGGAAACGGTATTGTCATGTGTGCCTTTCTTCGCCCCGCGCATAAATTTATCGTTGTCGGTCTGCGGGCGATAGTTATTGTTATTGCGGGTTGTTTCCTTGAAGGCTAATGTCAGTTCAGCCATTTCGGCTTGCTGACGGGCATAGTCAGCTTCCCACTTCTGACGTTCACCGATTTTGGCTTGATGATAGGTATCATAGTCGCCACTGTAGCGTTTGGCCTGCTGGCTGTGTTCATCAATCTCGACGATGGCATTGACGACACGGTTCAAGAACTGGCGGTCATGCGAGACGACCAGCACCGCGCCGCGATAAGCCGCTAAGTACGATTCCAGCCAGCCGAGCGCCAGCATGTCGATATGATTGGTCGGTTCGTCGAGCAAGAGTACGTCGGGCGCACCGAGCAAAAGCAGCGCCAAACCAGCGCGGGCTTTCTCGCCACCGGAAAGGGTACTAAAGCGCCGATCCATAGGCAGATGGTCAATCTGTAAGCCGGATAGAACGGTTTGGACACGATGGTCGCCTTCGTAGCCGCCCAGACGCTCGAATTGTTCGGTGACGTTGCCGTAATCGGTCATGACATCGTCGAGGGCATCATCTATTAGGCGCGTCATATGGGCCTCAAGCTGGCGCATGCGCTGTTCGAGTGTTTGCAGGCGGGTGCTGGCTCGTGCGATCAAGTCACCGAGGGTTTGATCGTCATATCCGGTGATGACCTGCGGCAGATAGCCGACTTCAGTTCCGGATGGCAGCATGACTGTACCGCTGTCGGCAGGCAGCACACCAGCGATGATTTTGATGAGCGTGGATTTGCCCACACCATTCGCACCGACGAGGCCGATACGCTCACCCACGTTTAAGGTAAAGGATACATCTTTGAGGACGGTATTCAGCCCATAGGATTTGGTAATTTGAGAGATGGTCAGCATTAGGATGGCCTTTCACGGTTGGCTTGCGTTTATGGGCAAGCAGTGACCGCTAAAAACGATGATACAAGACAAGACTAGGAAGAGGCGGCGGGAATCAAAAGCGCCGCACGGGGAAACCCATGACGGCGCAAGGTTGGCTACTAGGGTAGCGATCAACACATCGAATTGTAGGCGTAATACCAACGCAAACAGCACCGGGGGTAATCCGTGAAAAGGGTTACTGAAGGGTACTGTCCGTAGTCATTGGCAAACTTTCGCTTGAGTTGTCGGGAGTTCAGGGGAAATATGCACGAAATACATATTTCGCCGGAACAAAGATAGTATAGCAGAAATAATGTGAGGATTTCAAGATCAATGCTCACGAACATCTACGAATCTATACATATAATTAATGGGGTAAGGCCAATAAATACATACTGTCCTTAGGGAGGTAAAATGAATTCTTATCGTTTTCAACACATCTTAAATTGGGAGGAAATTGATCTGTCACAGTTACCAAAGCAAGAAAATCATGAACATGAATATAAAGGTGGTCTTACAAAAGATGATGATTTAGGCAATAAAATATCTAAAGCTGCGTCCGCGTTTTGGAATTCAGGCGGGGGATTATTTTTTATTGGAATAGATGATAACGGAGAACTCGATGGAGGTATTTTGAATAAAGTAGGGAGGCAAAATCGTCAAGAATGGGTTGACCGACAAGTTGCAAAAACTCAGCCAGCAGGAAAATATCTAATCAAATCAATTTCATCTAATGTTGAAGGTTCTTCTATTAAACCTAATTATGTCGTAATAGTTGTTGGCTTTGAAGAAAGCACCAATGCACCACATATGGCAAGCGATGGAAGATACTATATACGTGCGGGCGCAAATTCTGATCCTGCCAGTCATTTTCTTGTCGAAGCTATTCGATCACGCCGTGTAGTGCAAACGCCTATACTCTCAGCGATTTTACGACGTTCACATCGTAAATCACGAGTGATTGAGCTTGTTCTTGCTGTTGTTAATGACTCGGTAGCATTAGATGTAGTTCTTAATTTTGTGCCCCTTCCAAAAGCTCTTGGAGAAAATTTTTCAGATCGCTTTCCTCTGAAAATACCATTTATAGATCGGTTAAATCCATTTGTTATGGAACTTTTTTGGTGGGGTGGTCGATCACAAACTTTTGGTAAAGAGCCGGTTGAGTTACATGTTGATTGCAAAGATTTGCTAGATAGAAGCATCCCTCCGTTTATTCAAACCATTGATGTTACGAATAGCATTGATCCTATGACAATCGGGGATACTGACGCAGAACAAATCGAAAAGGCCATAAAAGAGGTGTCCAAAAAACTTGATAAGCTAGACCAGATTGTTGATGGAATCAGGACTGCCAAATTTTTAGGCGATTCGGATTAAGCAATATTTGTAAATTACTCGAATGGCTTTAGGGAAACTCACTGCCGATTCTGGGCGATCCACATCATGAGATCCCATGTATTGATCACATTGACGACCACCAGTAGGACGACTCCGACTGCTACCCAATTGAGGGCATCGGTTGAGCCGGATAATGCGCCTGCGCCAGTGAAGATGATGAAGATATTTCCTAAGACAGGCAGCACAGCATAAGTCAATAAATCCTGAATCGGGGTGGTGGTTTGAGCATTGGGAAAGCGGAAAAAGCGCCATGCGATATTCACGGCATAGAGGGTCAAGGCGCTGCCGACGACGAGCAGGACGATCCCTAACGATTCATTGCGAAAGGTGGGCATGAGCATGATGGCGGCGATCACCAACACACTCATAAGCTGCTTCAAAATGGGTGTCACAAAGGTGTTGACCGTTCTTTCGTCGCGGGCGGAGGGCAATTCCGTGCCTAATGAAACGGCGATGAACATCAATCCAACCAATGTGGCGCTGGAAGAACCGATCATGAAATAGAAATTTTGCCACTCACGGAGCGCCTGCACAAAATGGTCGGTCATAAAGATACGCTTTCATTTGGGACGTGATAGCTGCACACTGAGATTCAAAACACCTATGCTAGAGGAAAGGTTGTGCGACATCCTCAGTATTTCTGGCTAAAGTGAGACTCTTTGTAAAAAACAGGGTATTATTCAGGTCACTAATACGCATGTCCGTTCCATGAGAGGAGCTACCTCGTGACAGTACCTCAACCAACCGAAGACATCGGACAGCTTTATGATAAAACCGCGAAGTCTTATGAGCGTGCTTTCTTGCTGCCCAATCTCCTCTATCTTAACCGCATTCGGCAGGAATTGTTTGCAAAAGCATCCGGCAAGATTCTGGAAATAGGGGTCGGGAGTGGTAAGAACCTCGAATATTTCCCTGCGGGATGTGAAGTTGTCGGGATCGATTTGAGTACGGCAATGCTGGAACTGGCTGCCATGCGGGCGAAGACTCTAGGGATCGAGGCCCGGTTTATCATGATGGATGCTGAACATCTTGATTTCCCCGACGGTACATTTGATACCGTTGTCTCGTCGCTTTCACTGTGTATTTTCCCCGACCCTGTTCATGTGCTCAAAGAGCTGGCACGGGTATGTCGTCCAGAGGGACGAATTATCATGCTCGAACACGGCAGGAGTACCAATGCGCGGTTGGCTCACTTTCAAGACCAACGGGCAGATATGTTTATCAACGCGGTGGGTTGTCATTGGAACCGCGATGTTGTGGCGATTGTCCGTGATGCTGGTTTGACGATGGTTCGCGATCAACAGCGATTATTGGGGATGCTGCATACACTTGAAATGATGCCTGCTCAACCCCAAGGTACATGGCAAGGTGTGGATGAGAGTGACACCATGCGCGAGGTTGCTCCAGTCGAACCTGCCGAGACGACACTCGATAAATAACTACGGCGAACACGTCATCAGCAGGTAACCAGCTAGGTGATGGGTTACTGGGTGCTAATCACCTTGGCATAACAGGCCGCGCCAAATAAACCGGGTTCTTCTTTAAGAATGACATACACCGGAATTTTGATGAGGGTGGTGGCAAAGCGACCTTTATTCAGGAAGGCAGCGATGAATGAGCCATCCTTGAGTTTGTCGAGAATTTTGGGTGGGATGCCGCCACCGAGATAGATGCCGCCAAAGGCCAGCGTTTTGAGTGCCATATTGCCACATTCCGCGCCCAAGATACTCACATAATTCGTTAAAGCGCTCATGCATAGTTCGGACGAGTGGCTGAGGGCAGCTTCCGAAATGATTTTGTTGGCAGGTTCATCCCCTTGTGCCAAACGGCGAGCCACATCAGGATTTTCGGGAAGGGCGTTGGATTCTTTCAGATAGTCGTAAATATGCTTGATGCCCTGACCGGAAACCACCCGTTCGTAACTGATGTGTCCATAGCTGTCGTGCCAGAATTTATCCTGTAGATAGCGCAGCAGTCCCGCCTCGAAAGTACTGCGTGCCGCAAAATCGGTGTGTCCACCTTCTGTAGCGGTGACGATGTAGCGATCTTTGCCACCCCAATTATCATAAACCAATATGGATTCGCCCAAACCGGTGCCGGGTGCGATCAGGGCTTTGTTGCCGGGTGTGGATGCCAATGCCGAGTCATAATTCCGGTTGAGCTGGTAGAGTTCATCCGGGTCTTTCATGCCACCGGGCAGCGCTAGCCCATAGGAAATTGACTCGACATCATTCAGCAAACTTACGCGCTCAATCTTCAGGGTGGATTGCAAGTCATGTACGCTGATGAGCCAAGGCAGATTGGTGATCTGCGACTCGCCTTTGGCTTTATCTACCGGCCCGGCTACACCGAACACGGCTTGATCGCAGACCGCACCGGTTTCACGCAGGAAGGTGTCTACGATGGTCGTCAGTCCAGTGAATGCCTGACTGGAATAGGTTTTGATGTCGCTGCTACGTTGTGGTACAGCACCGTCAATATTGTAAAGCGCTAAACGGGTGTTCGTCCCGCCAATGTCGCCAACCAGTAACATAATATACCCTCCATTAATGGACATAAATGATGAGAGTATACATGGGAAATGTTAAGAGAGGGTGTGGTGAAGGTCATGAAAATGCCAAGACAAAATGCAAAAACAGTTTCACGACAAAGAAATTCAATTCGCCAAGTACGCCAAGATAAAGCAGAGAGAAAAATAAAGGGTTAGACAACGCATAAGAAGAGCTATGATTTCGTGATAGAATGTCTTATCGCTGGGTGAGTAAATAAGGTATTTGGCGATGACCACTTTGATTATCGAGGATGAACTCGCTGCACAATTAAACGAGATTGCAGCGGATGAAAACCGTCCTGTGACGGAAGTGCTGCGTTCACTCCTAGACCTATATTCAGCGTTACCCAAACATTCAGAATCACATACTGCCGTAATGAATGCTAATGAGGCTTTGGCGGCGATGGATGGGATGTTTGACGATGACATAGCCGATCTTTCGACCACTGTTCGCGAAACCATGTCTGCTTACTATCAGAAAAAATATGGCGATTCTGATTGATACCAGCGCCTTGCTGGCCCATATGGCGGCAAAAGATAAAAACCACACTGCCGCAACTCGCGTTATGAAAACATTGACACAAGAAACCACATTGTAACTGCTGCCGTTCTATCAGAATTATTTTATATGACCACCATACGATTAAGTTACGCTCATGCAATTGCCGCCTTCGCAATTACCCGGGCAGCATTTAATATCGAGCCAATCAGTGAATTCGATATGGCACATATGCAAACGATCATGACCACGTATAAGGATACTGAACTAGACTACACTGATACTTCAATTATGGCTGTGGCTGAACGGATGAACATCACACGTATCTTCACTTTTGATAGACGTGATTTTGGGATGTATCGTCCAAAGCATTGTGATTACTTTGAACTTATCCCCTAACCCCGATTAAAAACCTTTACCCCGCACGCTCCAAAATGTGGGCGACGACGGTTGCGCCTGTGCCGCCGATGTTCTGGGTCATGCCGAGCGCCGCATCTTTGACCTGATTGACTCCAGCTTCACCACGCAACTGGGTGATAAGATCCACCAATTCGTATACGCCGGTTGCGCCGACCGGATGCCCACGCCCTTTTAAACCACCCATCGTACTGATCGGCAGGCGACCACCAATGGCGAACTCACCATCCTGTGCATGGTAGGCGGCTGTGCCTGCTTTGGCGAAGCCTGCGCCTTCCAGACTTAAGGCTGACATGATCGAAAAAGCATCATGGACTTCAAACAGGTCAAGGTCGGCGGGTTGAATACCGGCCTGCTGATAGGCTTTGTTGGCGCTGCCGGACGCGGCTTCTAAGGAGAGGATGTTGTGACGGTCGGCAAGGCTCAGGGTATCGGTGGCGGAGGCGCTGGCACGTACGCGGATAATGGGCTTACCCATCTGTTTCGCCATATCCAACGGCGCGAGGATGATGGCAGCCGCACCATCACAAATCGGCGAACTGTCGTAGAGATTGATGGGGTCGGCAATCATCGGCGCACGATCATACACGGCCTGCGAAATGGCCTTTCGGAACATGGCGTTGGGGTTATTCACGGCGTTTTTGTGGGCGTTGATGCTGAACGCGCCGAAGGCTTCGTGCGGCACTTTGTATTCGTACATATAACGGCGCATGATGAGGGCGTTGAGCGCCACGAAAGACGCGCCATGTGCGCCTTCATAATCAGCATCGGCGGCGGTGGCGAGTGCCGAGGTAATCTGGGCAGTGGTTTCATCGGTCATTTTTTCGACACCACAGACTGCTACCACATCGACCATGCCGCTGGCGACAGCACGAACAGCGGTTTGGAAAGCCATGCCACCGGAAGCACAGGCGGCCTCGATGGTGGCGGCCTCGATGCCACGCCAACCGGTGTAATCGGCAACCAGCGTGGCGAGATGGGCTTGATTGCTAAGGCGGGAAGCCATCATATTGGCCACATAGAGCGTGTCAGGTTTCTCGATTCCGGCATCTTCGGCTGCTTGCCGCAGGGCATTCGCACCCAATTCACGCAGGCTGAATTTCCATAACTCACCAATAGGCGTTTGACCGATTCCGATGACAGCAACGTCGCGCATATTTTGATCCTGTACCATATTTCACAATACCATTATTGAAATATAGCACAGGGTAGCTCTCAAAACCTAGCAGATTAGTTCACATCGGGCGGTGATAGCGTTTTTGAGAAGCGGTGGCTTAAAACCCTAAACCCTTCACGTTTTGAGCCAACCTTGTCTGCTAGAATAGATTGATAAAGTAACTATTCTATTTAAAACTGGCAGTCAAAAATTATTATGCGCCTCAGAAAATATGAACGCGACGACTCTCATGCTTATACCTTCGGTGTATTCCCCACGCTCGAAATGCTGCACCACCAACCGGAACATGTCAGCGAAGTGCTGCTGCATTCGGCGGGGGTGCGTAACGAGGGAATCTCCAAAATAAAGATGGTTTGCAACGAGGTCGGCATCCGCATCAGTGTGGATGATAAGCTGGTGGAACGGTTAGAGTCCAAAGAAAATACGTATGCGGTGGGCGTGTTCGAGAAATATCAGGCCGAGTTAAACGCGCAGGCCAATCATGTGCTGCTGGTGAACCCATCCGATATGGGCAATCTGGGAACTGCGCTGCGGACGATGCTGGGCTTCGGCTTTCGTGATCTGGCGATGATCCGACCGGCGGCGGACATCTTCGACCCACGCACGATACGGGCATCAATGGGGGCGTTGTTTCAGGTGAACTTCGCCTACTTCGACTCGTTGGATGCTTATCGCGCTCAATATCTGCACACGCTGTATCCGTTTATGACCAATGGTGATGTCATGCTGCCGCAAGCGGTATTCACGTCACCTTATACGCTGGTGTTTGGCAGTGAAAGCAGCGGCCTGCCAGAGTTGTACCGGAACGTGGGTACATCGGTTACCATCCCGCAGTCGGATAGTATCGACTCGCTCAATTTGTCGATAGCGCTGGGGGTTGGGTTATATGAAGCGGCGCGAGGGAAATAGTGCCCATCGTTAAGCGCCTCAACCTGCGTCACAATTGGCCGCTGGTGGTGGCAGGGTTGGTTCTTATCGGAACCCTGAGCATTTATTCAGACGCACCGTATAAGTTCTCTCATTCCATACCTTTTGATATTCATGTACCCATAAACTACAGTGAATTGCTATTTCAATATGGTGGCTTTCCCACTGGACGATTGCTCATCGTAACAGTCATAGCGGTTTTATTATTTTTTGTGATGCTTAACGATGGCAGCTTTCCCAAAGCAGATGCGTCGATTGTTGCCATACTCTCAAGTGTTGTTCTCTGTGGTGGTTGTACAAGTGATCTGCCCCCCGCGACTAGACCAGTGCGAGTGAGAGTCGAGCGTTCTCTGCAAAGGCAACCGGCGGCAGGTAGCCGAGGCTACTGTCGGACAGTTTCTGGGTGTTTAGATGCGCGTCAGATGAGATACACTGTTTATATATTGAACACACGGGAAGAAAATCTAATCCGGTTCTAGGGGGCGACACGCCGGAACCATCTGCCGAATTGGGTATTGATCCATCCGCCAAGTGGCTATACTTCCAAATCGGTAAGGAAAAAACATACATTGCACCCTAAAGCTAATAGGTTTCAAATACCCACCAGCGGAATCGGTGCGGAAGTGTGGTATCATGTTGCATACCTCGCTGAGGC
>JBBSBS010000066.1:0-21029 GCA_038251045.1 Aggregatilineales bacterium
CTGTTCATTTCGATCCCGCGCGTTATACAGTCGGCAACGCAGGATAAGTCGATCCGCCAATTTCGCAGCGATATGGCGACTGGATTTCGTTATATTTTTTGCATCCCCTTTTGTTGTGATTTGCTTGGGGTCTTGGTATTGGTTTGCGTTTTTTCATTTGTTTTAGGGCTTTTCGCCAAAAAAACACGACTGTGGACGCGCTTGTCCACAGTCGTTTCAGAAGTGAAAAATGTTAGTCAGTTACTTACTGGTGGGCGGGCGCATCTTCTCTATAGCACCCCGCAACCCCCATGAACAATATCTCGTTAAACCGTGTAACCCACAATAACATGATGTAAACCTTACGTAATTCAGATGCTCAGTGTACAGAAACCACTTAAAGCTGTCAACGAAGCTAGGCTTTCGGCTTATAGGGCAGCGCTTCAATCGCTTCTGCCACTTTGATGTCGGTTGCGGTCACTTTATTGCCCGCATCGTGTGTCGAGAATGACACCGTTACTTTGCGCCAATTGATAAGAATTTCCGGATGATGGTCAAAACCCTCTGCCATTGTGCCCACGGTGGTCGCAAAAGCCAATCCAGCCAAATAGGTAGTGAACTTATATGTCTTCTGGATGACATCACCCGTGTGCGCCCAACCGTCCAATTTCTTAAGCGCTTTGTTGATGGCCTCATCCGTCAGTGGCTTGCGAGTCGCTGGCGTTTCGGGTTTAGGCGCTGTTTTCTTGGGTTTCGTGGGTTTTGCCTTTGCAGTGGTCGCCATGTTATGGTCTCCCATCATTCAACACTTAATAGATAGTTCACATAACATTATAGTCCGAACGCTGCCGATTGAAAGCTAACCCCTAATCCGGTACGATTGGCGGATATGGTCTTCATCGAACACTACGTGACGGCATAAGTCCTTTTCGTGAACTATAGAAAGTTGAGAACATCAAACATGGTCGATATGCCCCTTGAAAGAACGACTGGCGCGGAAAATGTCATCTGGGATCTGTCTATTTTCTACAAGAGTGTAGATGATCCCGCCATTGAACAGGATATGAAAGCCGTAACTGCTCAGGTAGATGAATTTGCCGCGACCTATAAAGGACGTGTTGCCAGCTTAACGGCGGATGAAATGCTGGTTGCCATCCAAACACTTGAAGCGATTTACGACAAAAGCGGACGCATTGATAACTACGCTTCACTGTTATACAGCACCGATGCCGCCAATCAGCAGTACGGCGCACTCCTCCAGAAAGTGACTGAATACGAGTCGGCCTTGGGTCAAAAGATGGTCTTCTTTGATCTGGAATGGAACAATGGGGATACTGCCGCTGCCCAAAAGCTGCTGGCGGATCCTAAACTCGCTCCCTACAGCCATATGCTAGAAGCGACCCGTCGCTATAAACCCTACCAACTCAGCGAGATTGAAGAACAACTTTTGGTAGAGAAGTCCGTCACCGGACGCAGCGCGTGGGTTCGTTTCTTCACCCAGCTTATCAGTGCTATCCGGCTCGATTATGAAGGTCAGACACTCACCATGACACAGGTGCTCACCAAGATGCACGATGCTGACCGTGACACGCGCCGCAAAGCCGCTGACTCCATCACTGCTAGCTTAAAAGATAAGTCGATGGAACTGACCTATATTTTCAACGTACTTGCTGCCGACAAAGCCTCGGATGACAAGCGTCGCCAATATCCTTCGTGGGTATCGTCACGCAACCTGTCGAACAAAGCGCCGGATGCTGTAGTTGATGCGCTCATCCAGTCGGTTACAGGAAACTATTCCATCGTGGCCGAGCATTACAACCTCAAGCGCCAACTGCTTGGTTTGGATGAACTGACCGATTATGACCGTTATGCCCCGCTGCCCATTAAAGAAAGTGATGCTTTCTATACATGGGACGAGGCCAAAGAAATTGTGCTGACTGCCTTCCGCAGCTTTAGCCCGCGTATTGCCGAGGTGTCGCAGCGCTTCTTCGACGAAAACTGGATTCACGCACCGATCATGCCCAACAAGCGTGGTGGTGCATTCTGTGCTTTCACCGTCCCCAGCGCTCACCCCTATGTCTTTGTGAATTTTGAAGGTAAAGCGCGTGATGTACAAACGCTGGCACATGAACTCGGTCACGGTGTTCATGCTTATTTGGCTGCCGAAGCCCACGGCATATTCGGCATGCATACACCGCTGACGACTGCCGAGATGGCTTCAACTTTCGGCGAAATGCTGGTGTTCACCGACCTGATGAACAAAGAGTCCGATCCTGAAGTCCGTTTGGCGATGCTGGCGCATAAAGTCGAAGACACGTTTGCGACTGTTTTCCGCCAAATTTCTATGAACCGCTTTGAGGATGGTCTGCATACTGCCCGCCGTAATGAAGGCGAATTGACCACCGAACGCATCGACGAGTTGTGGTTGAATTCTCAGCACGCTATGTTTGGTGATAGTGTTAAACTGACCGAGAATTACGGGCGCTGGTGGAGCTATATTCCGCACTTCCTGCATACACCCGGTTACGTATATGCCTATTCATTCGGTGAACTACTCGTATTAGCTTTGTTCAATATCTACCGTGAACGTGGCGCGGCGTTTGTGCCCCAGTTTGTTGATGTGCTGGCTGCCGGCGATTCGGACTGGCCTGAAAAGATTCTCGGCAAAGTCGGTGTTGACTTGACCGACCTGAATTTCTGGAATGAGGGATTGGCTGCCATCGGCGCATTGGTCGAACAGGAAAAACAGCTTGCCAAACAAGTTTATCCGGATAAAGTCAAGTAGTCAGCCATATTTGAGCTGAATTATGGTATAAGAGGGCGAGAATAAATCTTGCCCTTTTTTCTGTCTGTTGTTGTTCTTTACGATGTGAGGAGCTTAAATTTTGAAACGAATATACATGGGGTTGATGACGGTCTTAGTCGTGCTGCTTTCAGCCTGTGCGAATGCTAATCCCTCAACCGTTGCCATTTTAGGGACGAATGAAGCTGCTGCTGCCAGTAGCACGCAGGCCGCCAGCGACCTTGCTACCAGTGCTGTTATGACCCAAAATGCGCCCCCAACACCCACCGCTGCGCCCATCGTGCCGGTCGTCGTTGCTGAATATACCGCTGCGCCCGATGCCCAAACGCCCGATCAGTTGTGTGCAGCGGCTGTACCCGCTAAAGACCCTGACACCCGCGAATTTAGTGCGGCGGATCAAGTCTTGGAAGATGGTATCGATTACCGCACCATAATTTGCACTGAAGTCGGCCCGATATATATTGATCTGCATGAGAAAGAAACCCCTCTAGCAGTCAACAACTTTGTATTCTTGGCGCAAAAGGGTTTTTACAACAACACGACCTTCCACCGCGTATTGGAAGGCTTCATGGCACAGGGTGGTGATCCAACCGCTACCGGAACAGGCGGGCCGAGTTATCGCTTCAATGATGAAATTGTGCAGTCCCTTCGATTCGATGCCCCCGGCAAGCTGGCGATGGCAAATTCCGGAGCCAATACCAACGGCAGTCAGTTCTTTATCACCTTCGGCCCTACGCCGAACCTCGATGGTGGCTATACACTTTTCGGGCAGGTAGTCGAGGGGCAGGCCAATGTGATGAAAATCAAACTGCGTGACCCCGACAAAAACCCAACCGAAGATGGAACCAAGCTCAATACCGTTCTCATCATCACGGATCCTACAAAAGTGTTGTTGACGGATGCCCCTGTACCCTCGCGTGAGGATGTAGTGACAGCCTTTGACGGCGTTGATGCTATCCTGACGGGAAACGTTGCCACCTTGCTAGAAAACAAGAAAGTCAATCAAACGACTGCTGAAGTCGTCAGCAGCGCCCCGGAGGCCATCAGCAAAGATCTGGAAGCCTTGTTGACGACCCATAATCATCAATACCGCGTTGCTAGCACACTTACCAATAAAGTCTGCGATACCACCCAGCTTCAGTTCTATGGCGCAGGTTTTACGCTGGATGCTTATGCGACGGCATCCGATGCGGCAGCCGCCATTGATGATCCAGCAATGGAGAAAATCGCCCTCGAAAATGGCTTTACCGATAAAATAGCATCTGCCAGTTTGACTCATCCCATGTTTACGGCGACCGAAACCATTTGCGAAAGTCCTGCGGTTCACGCCATGATCTATTGGCGACGTGGAAACTTTGTCATAACTGCCGAAGTCGTTTGGCCGGCGGACGCGGCAGAAGGAGCCGACATTCTCGATAGAGTATTAACTGAATTTGTAGGCGGTCGTTTGTACGAGCCAATCTTGGTCAGTGTTCTCTACAGTGATATTCAATAAGTCGTAAAGCGGCTACCCAGCAGGGCGAATACCAGATTCGTCCTGCTATTCCCATTTACGCATATCCTCCAGATACTCCGGCTCGCCAGACGTACTTTTCGTCACACGGTAAAACACATGACAATATGGTTTCGTTCCCGAATCTATATATTTTTGGCACTTGTTCTGACTTTGTTAGCGCTTTTTGCCCTTGTCAGCCGCGATGTGCTCGATGCACAGTGGATGTTGCGCTGGAATGCGGTAGACAGCGGGCAGGTTCAATTTATCTATGGGATTCTTGCCGTCGTTCTGATATTGATGCTGCCCTTTGCCCTCCGTATTCAGACCGCCCTTCAGCGGGGTAGGGTAAGTATCATAGTTGTTGCTGTTATTGCCAGCTTTCTGAGCATTTTTTTACTGGAGCCCAGTCAGGAACATCGGGTATTTATTACCCCATTTAGCATCTGGGTCATTATTGCCCATATTCTGTCGTTGGCTGCCTTGTTGGTGCTCTGGTCGAAGGCAGATGCTGATAGTCATCAATTGATATTCACTGCTCGACTCGTGCCTTATCTGTTGGGCGGTACGCTCATCATCGTTTTGATTTTGCATATCGTCGGCATCAGCGAATTCGTGTCCTTCGATTTGCCAGATGAGCCGTTTAATGCCAGCATTGCCACCAATTATGCGCTGAACGGTGATCTCAGCAGCCAATATATCGGTTCGGCCTATGGAAGTCCGGACGTGGTCTTCCCTCGATATTATCTAGTCATGGGCATCTGGCTCAAACTGGTCGGCAGTACATCACTTGCGGCACTGCGGGCATTCCCACTTTTGGTCGGGTTGCTAGCTGTTGGGTTATTTGCATGGGTATTGGGTCGGCTTCGGGGCATTATTCCGTTTACCCGCACCCACATACTCGTGGGTATGATCGTACTGCTGTCGTCATCAACCTTCCTCCGCACATCGCACAATTTGCGTATGGATATTTTGTTAGCGCTGTACAGTGTGTTGATGATTTGGGGGATGATTGGTTTTTGGGGTCAGCCCAAGCCCCAAGTCAAATACCTGTTGCTCATGGGATTTGCGCTTTTTCTGGGTATGGAAGCCATCCCGTTGGCGGCTATTCCGCTGAGTTTTTCTACTGGCGTGATGCTCATCGTGTGGTGGCTCATGCAGCCGCATAAACGCAGCCACCTGCGATTTGTCGTTATCTATGCCATCGCCTGCGTTGTGGGTATCGCAACCTATTATCTGTTTCAGTTGCTGCCAAACGTCGGTGAAAGTTGGGGGCGCTATCAGGAATTCGTTCTCAATTATACAGGTGTTACAGGTGCAGGTTCGGTACGGCTTCCCTTCAATACACTTGTTGATTATTTAGGACGGTTCAGTCTTATATTGTCACCAGTTGAATTGATTGCCAGTCTCGTTGCCATCATCATCGTCTGGCAGATGAAACGTAGCGTCGAACGCTGGATGTTCGCATCCGTAGCGTTAGGGTTTGCGCTAATGTTTGTCCTATCGCGCATGGCTTATAGCTACATGGTCATTTTTGCACCGTTTATGGCCTACGCAATCATGCGTGCTTGTTCACCAACCGGGATTGAGATGAATCTATATGGACACATAAGTAATTTTTTCAAACCTATTTTTTTATTTGTGGCGCTGCTCGCAATAGTTGCGGTACCCATGATCGATCTGGCTTCAGCGATCAGCACACGCCCCAACCAATCCCGTCTTGATACGATTGCGGTTCTAACACCCGAATTTACACCGGATACGACAGTTGTTGGCGAGGATATTTTTTGGTTTACGCTTCATGAGAAGCATAAATTTCTTGGGATCAATGGCTTATAGAATTATTGGAGTATCAGGCATGTCAGCGTGCTTGACGCGTTAAAAGTCCATGAGGTTGATTCACTACTCTGCGACATCAATAACCCCGCATGTACCCCGTTAGTTGAAACTGGATATTTCGGTCAGCCAGTATCTTATGTGCTGGGGAATTCAACCTATTTAATTTATCGTCGTGTGAAAGCAAGTATCCCTTAAAATCGAGGGCGAGTCATCCGTAATAAACACGGGGCGAATCATGTGATTCGCCCGTGTTTTTGATTCTATTGCCTTGCAGTACTTAGCAGCCACCCTGCAAGTTGTAGGTCAGTTCGCGGCTGTTATCAGCGTTGCTGGTTTCCGCTACACTGCCGTCCGGATTGATGGTGATGACCAACTTATGATCTTCGCCCACATAGCTGGTGATGGTCAGGAAGATGCCGCTGATATTAACGGTCTGACCATTTTGAATGGGGCCGAACGCACCGGTTGTCGAGCCGACTTCCTGATTGTTCTTGATGTAAATGTCCCGAATGCTGATCGTGCCGCTGTTCGTCGTGGGTTGACCACCGAGGTTAGCAACATCAATCGAAATCCCGACTGTTTTACCACAGGCCAGCGGCAAGGGCGGGCTGATATTCACGTTACCCAGTACCAGATTAGCCGTAGTTTGAGCCGGAACTGCCGTTGGTGGAATCGGTGCGGCTGTCGGCGGCACGGGCGTTAGAGTGGGTGGGGGTGGGCCTGCATCTACGGTCAGTTGCGCAGGGTCAACCGAAGGTTTAGTGAGGGATGCAAATACCCAACCTGATCCGTTGTAATACTTAATCTTGAACCACTGACTGTCAGGTGATCGTGCTAGCAGCTCAACCGATTGATCGGCTGCTAAACTGCCAATCGGTGGATTAAACAATGTACTTGGGCCGCTGCGAACATTTATACCTTGCGTCGTCACCGTATAAGGCACGCTTGGTGTTGCCGAAGCTGCTGGTGCTGGCACATCGGTTGGTGCAGCCGGCGGATTGGTGGCAGCGCTAGCGGCAGTCGGCTGGACTGACTGATTGTTAGTGCTTGTCGTTGGTTGGACGTTGGCTCCGCCCGTAGTCTGGGTAGGGCTGGTAGTTGGTGACGACTGTGCCGTAATCACATTGATAGCCACGCTTGCCGGTGCGCTGCTAGAACCATCCGCACGGAATGCTGTGACGCTAATCGTATGTTGGCCTTCACCTGCTGCTTGCCAGCTTTGGGCAATACTAAAGCTGGGTGCGCCACCGGGGTTTGGTGCTTTCAATGTTTGGATGATTGTGCCATCAACCAGAATTTCGATGCGGTCTACATCGGTTCCCGCATTGCCGACCAATGCTTGGATATTAACCGCCACATTTTCAAGATAGGTTGCATTTGCAGGCGGCGCAGCGATTGTTACCGTCGGTGGTCCGCTGATAGCCGCTGTATTCGAGTCTGGTGAAGAGGCGAGATTACAGCCGCTTACCATAGCCGCCAGCGCCATCAATAGCCCCAGGGTTATCCATCGCCCTGATCGAGTATTCAGCATAAACATTCTCCTCGTTCAATACCGCCGAATCAAGGACTTTACTGTAGCGCATTCCCCTAATTTCTGCGAGTTGCAGCCTGTAACCGTCGGGAAAGCGTATATTAAACGCGTACAGTTTGTTACAATCGAACATGGGCACACATTGAAAGGGAAACATCATGGAGCTGTATTTTTTCCGTCACGGTCATTCTGAAGATGCTCAGGGGCCGGATTTTGACGATTTTGCACGCAAGTTAACCGACAAAGGTATTGAACGCACACGGGCGGCGGGTCGGGGATTGGTGAAATTGGGTGTGAAGCCTGCTAAGATTTTTACCAGCCCCCGTTTGCGCGCCCGTCAAACCGCCGATATTTTGGCAGGTGCGCTTGGTGTAACCCCTATCGCTCGCGAAGAAATGAACTTTGGATTTAATCACAAATTGCTACCGGCACTCATCAACGAAATGAGCAACGATCTTTCTGTAATGTTTGTCGGACATGAACCTGATCTGAGTATTTTAGTTTCTTCATTGATTGGTGGGGGAGAAATTGAGATCAAAAAAGGCGGTTTGGTACGGGTCGATTTGCTGGCACGAATGCCGCTGCGGGGTGTTTTATTGTGGGCATTAACCCCACGGACGTTGGAAGTTGTCGGTGCGAATTAGGGTATCAGTCGGTATTCGTCGGTTCCTGCTTGCCAATCAGAACGGTTTAACTCATAGTAAACCAGCGTCGCATGATAGTAAAGCTCTGTAAGCCCTACATATTGCATCCCTAATTTTTGCATCCCTTTTTGCGAAGCTAAATTGTCAGGATAAGCCAGCGCGATAATTCTTTCCAACCGCGCACTTTCAAAACCGTACCGCAAACATGCGGCGGCGGCTTCCGGCCCAAGTCCAAATTTTTGATAATCCCTACCCAGCGCACAAACCAATTCCACTTCCCTTGATTCGCCGGGGTGCAGTAATCCACAATGCCCGATAAATTTGTCATCTGCCCGGTTGATGAGCGCCCATAACGTATAGCCATAGGTTTCGCCATGTCGCAGCGCGAACTGCAATACATCGTTAGTGCGTTCTCGTGAGCGTGGCTGCCCTCCGGATATATAGGTCATGACCTCTGCGTCACCATATACTTGCGTGTGGTAATCATCAAGGTCAGCCGGTGTCAGCGAGCGTAATCGCACCCGTTGTGTTTCGATTATCATGGGTTCATGCCTTGTTTCGTGTTGCTTGTTAATGGGTTATGTCCAGCCAAAGCCACCATTAGAGTGAATAATTTGGCCCGTAATCCACTCTGACTCTTCGCTGGCTAGAAACGCGATCAAACGTGCCGCATCCTGAGGCATTCCAACCCGCCCGGAAGGGAACTTTGTACCGAGCATTGCCTTGAGATCGGCATCCATCCAGCCTGTATCCGTCGGACCGGGGTCAACCGCGTTCACGGTGATACCTCGCTTAGCCACACCGGCTGCCAGTGACAACGTAAATGCTTCCACCGCGCCTTTGCTGGACGCATACGCCAACTCATTCGACATTGGCCCTAATCCTTGCCCTGAAGTCATATTGATGATGCGTCCGCCGCGCCCTACATCGAAGCGTCGAGCAAATTCGACACTCAATAGAAAAGCGCCGCGTATATTCACTGCATAATGCGCATCCAAACTGGGCGCATCCAACTGTTCATAGTCGCCATTAACCGAATACGTCGCATTGTTGACCAGAACACTGATCGTGCCAAGTTCCTGCTCGGCCTGATCTAGAATTTGGGCAGGCGTTTCGGGTTGGCTCAAGTCTGCTTCGAGTGCCACGCAGCGCACGCCCATCGCTTGCAGTTCAGCCGTCAGCAATGCCGGGGCATCTATATCCGCGCCATAATCAAATTGGCTGTCATATGGATGCCAATAAGTGAAGGCGATGTCAAGGCCATTTGCAGCCAGCGCCCTACATATGCCGGTTCCAATGCCGATCTTGCGGCTGGCCCCTGTAACTAATGCGACACGGCGTTGCGACGTTGATTTCGTCATCTTATAACCTGAAGGGCGAACACTGCGTTCGCCCTTTGCCTAAAATGAATCTACTTATGAGTCGGATGTAGAAGGCGGATCGTCAATCTTGAAGCCGTCCAACATAATCGTGAAGGTCGTGTTAAAGACCTCAAGGAATTTGTCGGCAGGTGCTTCAAACCACATCACGTATGGAATGTTATTCTTGATCGTTACATAGACGCGTCCGGTGATGTCTTCGCCGTTGTCTCCACGGTGAGTAAAGCTGGCGAAACGCCATGTATTTTGCTCACCATAGTATGTATCTTCGTTATCGAGGATGTAGCCTTTCTTATCGGCAATATACTCATCCAGCACATCGGTTAACCATGTGTCTGCGTCATCTTCAGACTCTTTATAAACCAGAACACCGGCAAACGTTGCATCCGTATTGTCATCATTCGGATGATAGAACCACCAGTTCGCATCTTTGATGTCTTCACCACCCGGCATCCATGTTGTGGGAACAGGATAATGTGTTTCGTCGGTGAAATGATCACGTGACCATGTCCCCGTGTCTTTGGCCTTTATTTCTGTAGCATTGAAGAACGTCAGATCATCAAGGAACAACTGATAATTGTTGTCCATATCAGTCTCATTCATTGCTTCGGATGAAAATACCAACCCGAACTGCAAATCGTCTTGATAGATGGCGAAAGCCCGCCCGAAATAATCACCCTCGTCATTGGTGTAACTGAATGTGAATTCCAGAGCATCTTTACCATCAACTGTGATCTTCTTAAATTTGCCGTTGCTGTCCAAACTGAATTTATCGAGGACACTTTGGGCAATTTTCTTCAAGTCGCTAACATCATCATCCCCCGGATAAACAAACATATACTGCTTGTTATCTCGGCTGCCCGTCTGAAGGAAGTTTTGTTCAGGGAAATAATCGACCGAGAACCAACCGTCTGGGCGCTGGAAATTAAATCCCCAATCATTGTCAACATAACCACGCAAATCTGAATTGACGTTGTCATTGTTGACGCTCACTCTTACCGAGGAGAATCCGGTTGTACCGCCCACCGATTCGATCAAGAACCCAAGATTGTAGTTTCCAGTAGGGGCGGGTACAAAATCCCATGTGATGCCTTTTTCAGGCCACGTAAAGCTCGTCCCTTCCTGTTGCAGAACGCGCCCATCTGGTGTCACGATCGATTTATAAGTCTGGAAAATACCGCCTGCTTCCGCACGGACGCTTGCTACAGCATTACTGCCCGGATTGCTGCTTACAACATTGGCAACTCCACCGTTGTCATTAAAGATAACAGTCACATCGACCCAGTTGCCTGATCCCGGATATTGGTAACGCCCTGCTACCGACGACACACCTTCTGTTGTAACCACTTGCTCCAAGCTGGTTGTCTTACCGTCGCTGATGGAAGGCACTTCCGCATCCCATGTGAAATCGCTGTCATCCACACCCGGATTCCACTGATTGACTTCCTGCGTAACATTATCCACCACAATCTTGGTGATAATTCGCGAGGTTTCCAGACGCACGGCGCTGCCATCTGCCTCGATCTTATCGACCGTGAATTTACCCTGAGAAATATTGCGTCCGGTAACTTCCATCGAAATCGTAATTGGTACCGCAATACTGGTTTCGTCAGGGTAAATATTGGTAATGTTGACCACCGGAATGCTGCTGGGAGCCAGCGCGGCTGAACCTTGCGGCCCACGGAATGCGCGCGACTGCGGGCTTGCACCACCATAGAACGTCCGCAGCATCAGCGCCCAATCTTGCAGCGGCGTTTGTTGCAGGTAACTTGTATCGAAGTCCGTACTTCGCTGTGGGAAGTAAATATTGTAGTAGCTCGTATAACGGCTCAGTTGCCTGCCCGATGTTCCATAAATCCGCACACTGTCCAATGCAATGCTAACGTTATCCGCCGCATTCTTGAGTTGCTTATCATTCGTGCTGCTAGAGACACGGCGCATAAAGTCACCGACATCAATCGCGGTTGGCGGGCCATATTGATCTTCGGGTAAGAAGAACGAATAAGCGTAAGTATTGGCTCTGGCTTGCCCCAACTCGGATACGTAAGCGCGTGGATTGCCGTTGACAACCTCGGTGAATTGGTCAAGTGCATCGGTCACCGCACTAAACTGTCGCAAATCGGTTACATCGGCACCCAATACCGGAACTGTGTCGGCAGATATGTCTTGCATATCATCCATATATTTATCAGCCAATTGCTTTCCCAATTGCCCGATATTCATATCTGGATTTTTATTGAGTAATTGAGTCATGAGTGTCATGTCAAAACTGGGGTTGAGCGTAATTTCAGGCGACCCTATCGCGTAATCAAAGTACCGCGACATTGCCGCATAATGTTCGAGGCCGCTCATCAGACAGGCATCGTTAATCAGCAGATCGAACTTTTCCAAACCCGTGTTTTTGAGAGCTGCATCGAACGCTTGAGACAAACCCGGAATGGTCAGCAAACCGCGTCCGGTCGTTTCATCTTGCACTGTGCCGTACCATGCACCACCATGATCGTTCAAGATAACGGCATAATGTTGTGCCGGGTAAGTCTTGACCCCCCACACAAGGAAATCCAGCAGATTGCCCGGATAGCTGGTGTCAATTTCGCCAAGACTCCCTAACGATTGCGAATCGATTGTCGGCGGATAAACGAATTGAAAGTCCTTGCTCGTATCTCGCCCCGGCTCGAACAACCGTGTATCAGTCCAGTTGCCGTTTGATGTATCGTATTCAGGCGTGCGGTCGAGCAGCGCAAGGATGCGAACACTATCCGTACTGCCACCTGCGCGTTCAAATTCATCGAGGTCGTTAATCAGACCATCTTCAAGGTTATTATCCGCACCCATATACACCAGCACCGTCCAATCGGCGATGTTCGGCGTGGGAGCAATTGACGGGTATCCGGCAGCAATGGTCGTATTCGTCGGTGTATCGGCGGCAATTGTGGTTGTTCCCTTGCCTACCTTAATATCGGCTTCAAAGGTTCCGCTTGTTTCACCCTGTTCATAACCGTAACGGGTGACGACCACCGTGTAATCGCCGGCTTCAGCGTTTGGATATTCCAAGTAAGAATCTTTTGTCGAATTGTCGCGGTCATCATTTTCTGAAACCACATCGTCCCCAAAGAAAATGCCGACATACAAGTCAAGGTCACCTCTGGTCGCCCGTGCATCAATAGTGATCGTATCGCCAGCATGAACATTATCCAGCGGATACTGTACATAGTATTGATTGTCGCTAATATCATCCGTAAACGTGTCACCCTGTGTACCGCTATCCGAAACCGGAACAGTAGTACCGCTGCCATTACCACTTTCCACCGAAAGTTCAAAGGGTCCCGCGTCATAACCATATACGCCAATCAGATACTCTCCGTTGGCAGGTAAAACTGCTTCGACATACGAATTGGTGTTTTTCTTGCCGATGTCGTCATTTTCGGCAATCGTTTTGCCGTTACCATCTGCCAACACCAGATAAGTATCAACGACTGAACTACTCAGCGATATATTGACAACATCATTTGCCCGACCGCTAAATGTGTAAACAACCGGGTTGTCGATGTCGATTGTTTGCCCTTTAACCGTGTCGCCATAATTCAGTGTGTTGACATCGTTAACCTGAGTCCCGCTTGACCCTGAATCACTTTCAAGTGTCAGCGTATAAGGCCCGTTGTCATAAGCCAGCGCTGCGACAATATATTGACCATTTTTTGGAATGGTAAATTTAATAAGAGCGCTGACATTTGTTTTGCTAATGTCATCATTTTCTTCGAGTAAATTGCCCTGAGAGTCTCCCAGTCGCAGATACACATCAACCAGATCGCTGTTCAGGCTGATAGTGATTTCGTCTCCTTGTCTTGCATCAAACGAATACAGATCGCCCTGATCTGGGTCAGTAATTTTCCCGCGAATGGTATCCCCGTATTGGATCGGTGTGACATCCTGCGCTCGTACCGCGGGAATGACGCACATCAAAAGCAGTAGCGTAACCAAAACGAATTTGGGTCGGAACATGGAAACCTCCTGAACTGGTGCTGTAAACAACTATATATCAGAATTGAGATACGGGGAATTGCAGGCCGGTTTACATACATCGAAAGTCCAAGGCGCAGAAATCAAAGGGGCGAGTGGTTAAACTCGCCCCGTTAAGAGACTGGGTGGGATAAAGGAATAAAGACTTGCCCAGCCGAATATGTGATTTTAGAGTGCTGACAATAATCGAAATATAACGCAGTTTAGTCTTTAGCTAGCGACGCGGTAAGCAACCGGCTCGACCAATGCATCACGAATAGCATCAATCAGGTCATAAGTATCAAATGGCTTTGGCAGATATTCCGCCGCGCCCAGATCCAGCGCGTACATCAGGTCATGCAGTTCGTAGCTTTCGGACATCACAATAAAAGGGATATTCGCATAACGGCGGTCGGAGTGTACGCGCCGCAGCAAGGTGTAACCATCCGTCACCGTCATATCAACATCACACAAGATAAGATCAGGTTTTTGCTGTGCCATCGCTTGCGCGACTTCTTCGGTGCTGCTGGCGGTCATGGCATGCAGCCCTGCGATTTCGAGTAAGAAAGAGATACTGCGTGCTAGTTTTGGTTGGTCATTAATAATCAGAACATAAGCGCCGTTGTTGGATTTAGTGTTGGTCTTCATGCTCTTTATTTTCCCTTAATTAATTGTGTGTACTCTCAACATACGGCTAAATGCTTTGCGTAACCGTTAAGATCGTCTGTTGAAAGTCATTCTAACGAAAACCTGAATGGAAAACTGTGTAATGCTATTACAGAGGCATGTATAAGGGAGGAAAAGTGCCGTTCAATTGCCCATCATACACACTGCTCTATATACGAGCATAAATGCATGTGGGTTGTATCAATCTCAATTCTTGACTTTTTTCACAAAAATTTCGTTCCGTTTGTAAAGAGAGAGCTTACTCTGGCAAGTTCCAGCTATTTCGCCTCACCCTTTGGCCTATGTGGAACGCCGGGGAAAAATGAGTTCGTGGTTTCAATATAATCAGCATAACCGGGTTTGGTACTTTTGAGGGCTTGCTCCAGTAGCGCCACGCCGGAAACCCGCATCAACATCACCGTCATCAAAATCGGCGCGAAAATCGTCAGGAATCCCCACGGAACACTTACTGCGATAATGAAGTAACCCCACCACAGGGCCGCATCTCCGAAGTAATTCGGATGTCTGGTATAGCGCCAGAGACCTGTTCGCATAACTTTTCCTTTGTTGGCGCTGTCCGCTTTGAACTGCGTCAACTGCCAGTCGCCTACCGCCTCGAACGTGAAGCCAATCAACCACACCATCACACCCAGCACATCCAACACGGTCAGGTTGGCAGGTTGTGGCGCGTATTGAGCGACTGCCAACGGCGTGGAAATAATCCACATCAACACACCCTGAAGCAAAAAGACTTGAAAAAAACTTTTCCACCACCAGATTGCGCCGTTCGCCTTGCGCCAGTTTTGATAACGATAATCTTCAGCATGTCCGATGTTCCGTCGCCCGATGTGCCAACCCAGTCGCGCCCCCCAAATACTGACCAATACCACGATCAACAGCTTGCGTGTCGAAAAGCCATCCGGTGTGAAGGCAAAATAGACCCATCCAGCCAGTGCAAAACCCGGCCCCCAGAAAATATCGACGATACCCGCATTTTTCAACAATAAGCTGGCGATCCATATAGCCGTCATATAGACCAATATTGCCAATAATCCGGTAAGCATGACCTCAATCATAAGAAACCCCTTGTCGTAAGATTACAATAAATAAAGTGTTCGGAGGTTCAGGGATAGCAGTAAATAATCTTACAATGGAATACTGCGATGAGTATGGCGTGAAAGGGAAGGAAATCTTAACTGAGATTCTGGCTGCGACGAAAAAGCTTATACAGCTTCAAATAAGATGTTTTGCGCCCCTTGCCACAACACCAATCGCCCTAGTTCGTTCAACTGGTCGTTGCCTTCAATGATGGTCAGAAAATGGTTGCCTGCCAATTGACCGACTTTGCTGGCAAACGAGCAGTTGCCATACGGAAAGAGAATTTCGGTTTTGCTCAACCCGCCCGGATACAACAGTATTTCGCCGCGTCCGGGGTAGCTGGTGGCATTTTCATAACCCACGCCGAATGTGAAATTACCCAGCGGAATCCACGCCGCTTCACCACTCCACCGCGCCTGAATAATTTTCTGTCGGTAGGGCAGCAAAGACACAAACGCCGCGCACGTTTTCGGTGCAACATCTTCTTCCAACCGCGCCATAAATACCAACCCGCCAATGGTAATACGTATCTGTGGTGTCACGGCTTATAAATCCCGCAGTTGCATAAATAACGCACGTTTTTCACCGGGCAGCGTATAGTCGAACCCGCACGACATAAAGAATCCATCGGATGAAGTAATCGCCATCACTTCCAGAATATTTACAGCCCTTGCTCGATCAAGGCAGGCTTCAACCAATCGTTTGCCTACACCTTGTCCCTGTACCTGCGAAGATACCGCCAGACTCCGGACTTCCGCCAATTTCCACGAATAAATTTCCAGCGCGGCGCATCCCACAATTTGTCCCTCTTGCTCGGCAACAAATAGCGTGGGCAGCAGCTCACGCAGTTCATCAAATGTGCGTGGCAGCAGTTTGCCCGCCTCGACAAATGGGGTGATGAATATCGCTAGTGGTTCGAGGTCGGCAGGTATTGCTGTGCGAATCAAGATGCCGGTTACGGTTGTTTCCGTCGCCATACAAAGAAATTCCCTATCTGCGTGTCACGCTCATAATTAAAAACGAGCCAATTATTTAACTCAGTATACTCCTGAAGCAGCGAATTAGAGTCCTCGTGGCTGCCTGTTACCCATGGCATATAATCGGCTTGCAGCACTAGCACATAAGGCGGAAGTGCCGCCCACAGGTTGTCAACATTTTCTTCGCGCCATTCCGGTGGATACCAACTGCCGACCAGCGGGAATTGGAAAATAAAGCGCGTCGCCGGATTCAAACCACTGAGGTAATAAACCTCTGGGCGAAATCCCCATATATACAACGAATCTCCTGCCACGACCCGTTCACGCAGCAATTGAGCAACCTTCAGCGATTCATCCGCCACGAACTCACCCGCCACAAATCGCCCAAAATACGTCGCTTGATCTTCTTGTCCGGTCAAGTATTTCCAGCTTGTGGGCCATATTCCTGCTACCAGTATCAGCAAGAACACCACCACAATTATGAAGATGCTCAAAACAGGTCTTAGCGCTCGTGCCAATAACCCTTGCAGCCTATCCACTCCCAGAGCGCCCAACAGCACCAACGGCGGCAGCATCGGCAGCCAGTGATAATCATATCCTTTGGCCTGCACCAGCATAACGACGAGTCCCGTCGACAACCACACTAATAGAAGGGCTAGGTTCATGACTTGGCTGCTGACTAGCGACCGGCGACTTGTGACTATTGACCTGTAACTTGCTGCCCCCAATGCTGCCAGCACGAACAACAAACCCCAATAGTGCCATCGGTAGCCAATTGCCGTACTCATCAAGTCACGAAAGTCGTTGCCATTAAACGTCAGCGCCGTATATTGCGCGGTCACCTGTGCGCTGTGCAGAAACTCGTCCCACGCACCTTGTGCCATGAGCAGCAGTATTCCGCCGCCAATCGCCAACACACCGCCGGTCACAAATGCTAACCCTGCGTAGATGTCGCGCTGCGCAAAAGGTGCTGTTTCCCGCGCTTGCCACCGCAGTCCCAGATAAATTACCGCCAACAGCACTCCAAATAACGCAAACGGGTACTTGTACCACACCACATACCCCGCCAGCGCACCTGCAAGACAAGCATATAAAAGTGTGACTCGTTCGCGATTATGTGTTTCTTGGCTAGAGATTTTTAACGTTAGTGCCATCGCCAGCAGCATCGGAACTAGCACGATGCCGTCATTTTGTGTCAGTGTCCAGAAGGTTTCGGTAAAGTAGAAAACAGGGAACAGCAGCGCCGCCCATAATCCGATGCGACGGTTGATGATCTGCCGCCCAATCCAGAACAAACAGGCGCTGCATATTGGCACGACGAAAAAGTCTATCGCCCGCAGTGCCATCGCCGTTTGTCCCAACAAACGCATCGCCAGTGCATATACATAAAACACCGCAGGCGGCTTGGGATTCCACAGTTCTGTATACGGCACACGCCCATTGAGGATACCGCGCCCAATTGTGGCGAACTCACCCTGATCGCGCCCCGGTGGATAGGTCAGCACCGGCAGCGCCAGTCCACACGCCACCAGCAGCAGCACCAGCAGGAGCAGCCAATCTCGTTTGTTCAATCGCCCTAACAAATTAATGACTCATTCCGTCGCAAATGATTTGCGCATCCACACACCGTGCCGCCCCGGTTCCAACTCCTCGCGGTGAGTCTCTACAAAACCGAGCTTGAGATAATATTCCTGATTACTAACCATCTTCACATTCGTCACCAGTGTGAGCTTATTTAGACCTAGCTCGCCTGCCTTTTGTTCAGCAAAGATCAACAATCGTCGGCCTAATCCATGATTCTGATACGCCGGATTGACCCCTACTGTATCCACATACAGCGCATCGTCCTTCTGCCAGATGATGAGCAATCCCGCCACGTCGCCCTTACGGCTTCCTTCCGCCACATAGGTTGTTCCACGCTGGATATAGTCTTCATAATCGGCAGTCAACGCCGCAGGTTTCATACCCATGATGTCAACCCATTTGGTAAAAGCTGCTTCTACGCAGGCGACAACCGCCTCTAAGTCAGCTAATGTTGCCGGGCGAATAGCGAATGTTTCCGATGTCATCTATTATGTGTCCTTATCCACCACTGACAATTCTGACGATGAGAAACGCGATTACGACCGACAACCCCAGCAGCATAATCAACAGTAATCGTCCAGTTTCTAATAGCGGCGCGGAGTTACTTTGCTCCACTGTGACGTTGCCCAGCAAATCCACATAGAAATCAACATTCATTCGACCCCGCGTCAGCCGCGCCATATAATTATGTCCGGTGACGACCGTCCAACCCGTTTCCTCATCGTCCCAATTATCCCCCAGCCGTTCACGGATAGCCGCGTCCAGAATTTCCTGTGCTTGTTGTGCGGGTATCGGCTCAATTTCATCTGGCATATGCACTGTGTCCCATATTCAATCCATATCGTTCATTATACTGTTCGCATGGCGCGGCACTCAATACTCTGCTGTTACCCCACCCGCCGTGTTTCCACCATCCACTACCAATAGTTGCCCCGTCATATAACTGGAATCAGCACTTGCTAAAAATAACACCGCCCGTGCGATTTCCTCAACCGCTGCCACCCGTCCTAATGGGAACCCTTTACCCATCTCGGCAAACCAATCCTCACGACTCTGGTCACTTGGCTTACGCTTATCCCATCGCTCGACATACGTATCACCCGGACAAATGGCATTGACTCGAATACCCTGCCGCCCATGATCGAGCGCCATCGCTTTGGTCAGTTGTACGACTGCGCCTTTGCTAGCGCAGTAAGCCGCCGCTTCCTGCCCACCGACAACCGCCCAATCCGAGCCGTTGTTGACGATCACACCGCTGCCGTTCTCAATCATGTGGGGCAGCACCGCCTTGCTCATATAAAATGTGCCGCTGACGTTAGTCGCCAGTGTATCCTGCCACACGTCGAATGTCGTATCCAGTACCGTCCCGCGCGGCACAATTCCCGCATTGTTAAACAGGATGTCGATGTGCCCGAATACCATCATTGTCTCATCCACCGCCCGTTGACAATCATCTGCCTGTCGCACATCGCAAGAAACGGCAGTCGCTTTGCCGCCTGCCTGTTCAATCTGGTTAACTACCACCTGCGCCGAATGTGCATCACGGGCCGCGATCATCACCCGTCCCCCTTCTGCCGCAAACAGCAATGCGACTGCCTGTCCGATACCCTTGTTCCCACCTGTTATCAACGCCACCTTGCCATCCAGCTTACCCATATTGATACCCTTCACTTGGTGATAATCGTGATCGCTCGCCGCTGTCCATAGAACGCCACATAATCAGCAATCGTAATCCGCTCAACGGTGCCAAAATCGTCGGATACACTCAACCGCGCTTCTACATCTGCCGGCAGTTGTGCCGCCGCCCGCGCCAATGTATCTTCTTCCCATAACCCTGCTGGCACATGCTCATACGCTTCCTGCGTATGTTGCACGCTCATAATAATCCCCTGCGTAATGATTATGATTATAAATCCTCGTACGAGCCATATTTTCCACCTATATCTTGCTTGAATCTCTGCGTCCTTTGCGTCTTTGCGGTTAATATCTGTGTGGTTCAATCCCGTTCTTTTTAGCATGTATTCAAACGGCAGTGCGGCCAGAAGCACCAGCGCGGGTAGCGCGGTCATATACCGCACATACAACGGTGCGGCAGTCCAAATGATCCCGCCGAACACAGTAGTTAGCACCAGTGTTGACACCAATATCACATGACGTGGATCACGCAGCCGTCGCAAGCAAATAATCACGCCCATCGCGCATGCCAGCAAGGCAGCGAAAGGCAGCAGCGGCGCATCACTCAACCAGAAAGGGGAGACATCCGCTTGACCTACCCACGCCAATATCGAACGTAACGCATTGTCTCCTAAATCATCGGGCAGGCGAACATTATCCAGATTGCCCGTCAACGGCAGGCGACCTGTCAACATTGGCGCAAATCGTGGCAGGCTGACCACCCCAAACGCAAACAACATTGCCGCGTAAAACCGCATCTGGTTTTGAATAAAAAAGCCTTTGCGCCCTTGTCTAGTCGCCTTGTAAATCGTAATCACCACGTATACGACCATCAACACGGGCAGTAACCGTGAGCCGTGATAAAAATACTGCGCCACACCCACCAGCATACCTGCCAGCCCAAAATCGGTTAATCGACCATATCGCAATGCCCGCTTCAATGCCGCTAATGCCAGCAGTGCGAACAACGGATCAACAATGTTATACAGTGCCAAACGGCTGAAATACACATGGGCTGGATACGTAGCGAGGAATGCCGCAGCAATCAATCCGGCGCGTCGAGACCACCATTCACGCCCTAATGCATACGCCGCCGGAATGCTCAATGTGCCAAATGCAAGCGAGACCAAACGCACTGCAAAGATCGACTGCCCGAAAAACGCCATCGATCCCGAAAGTAACCACGAAAATGTTGCGGGGTTGCCATTGTGACCTGCTGCGAAGATCGGGATGCGCTGACCATGCAGTATATCGGCAGCCCGCGCCGCAAAGCCAATTTCATCAATCAGCAGCGGCAGCCGCCCCAATGTATATAACCGCAATCCAAATCCCAGCAAGATCAGCAGCACGAGTAGTGGCATGGC
>JBBSBS010000067.1:0-21003 GCA_038251045.1 Aggregatilineales bacterium
ATAAATGGTTGTTCCCCTTCGCCAAAGCGCATGTTGTGGAAGCTGGTCACATGCCACATGACGGTATCGCCGCGATGCACCTTCACGAGTGATGGGGCAAATGCTAATACTTCAACATTGGCTTCGCCAAAGCCGCCAGCCTGAATCATATAGGTGTTGTTCTCAACTTCATGAGCCAGCGTGCGTGACGGACGGTTCGCCAATCCGGCGGCGAATACGCCAACCGCGAGTACAGCCACCGTCCCTAACTTCATTAAACGTTGTCTAGTAGCGTGTTGCATATAAGCTCCTCCTCTGGAGTTGCCACATTAGTTTTTGAGATGTGTGTTGGTTGTGGCGACCAATCACGTTGAACAAAGTCACTATAAATAAATTTGAACAGGCATTCATCCGACCAAAGACGGAGTTGTGCTACAGCCTTCGGCATGAAACCCCCTGTGTTTACGGTCGAAGCGCTTTGAATTGTGTTCAAGTCAATAAATCTCTCCTTTTTGTATTATTTTCAAATTTAATCCTAAATCCATTGGTGCGCTATCAGATGCGGTCACCAGTTAAAACCCGGTTCACTTTGGTTATTTTGGGGGTTCTTTGGAACCTTATTGGCTACCCCAACGTCTAAGCATATACACTGTGGAAAACAGATGAGGAGGATCAAGATGGCAGAGACAAGCAGCACATTGGGTTGTTTTCCAGCGTTCATAGTGGCTCTACTGCTGGGATTTGGATTGTTTGTGGGGGTTCGACAGGAGACGGTGATGCCACCTCCTGAGGTCGTCGTCGTTCCGGCACAGTCAGAAAGTGCGAATGGTATGGAAAGTTTGACGATCATCGAAAGTGTAGAGGCGCAGACCAGTGCGGGAGTACCTGCCAGCATCAGCCTTATGGTGAGCGGGTATCAGCCTGACGGATGCAAGTTCCCGGTACAGGTGGAACAGCAGCGGGCTGGCAACAGCGTGACGGTCAAAATCTATCGTAATGTCCCTAAGAATGTGATGTGTACGATGGAGCTGAACCCGTATAACGATACGATTTCTTTAGATAGAACATTTGAGAGCGGAACCTATACAGTGAATGTGAACGGCACAGTTATCGAGGTGAAAGTTTAGTTGTAAGTCATACCGCGCCGTGATGAAGTGGATTTGTAACCTGTATTTTGAACATGGAACGCCTAACTAATAGAACCGATACGAAATAATCTAGTTTGAGATAAACGCAAGCAAAAGGAGTTGATGATGCGAACGACCAAGTGGATGACCGGGCTGGCGGCAGGTGTGCTGCTGGCAGGAATGGTAATGGGAACAGCCAGGGCGCAGGATACGACAACTGAACCGGCTGCGCCGCAATCGGATGGGGTGAATCTGACGATTTACAATCAGGGAACGGCGCTGGTACAAGACCGGCGCACATTCGGGCTGAAGTCCGGCATCAGCACGCTGGATTTCACGGATGTGGCTGCCAGCATTGATGCCACATCGGTAGGTTTCAAGTCTTTGACTGACCCGCTAGGGACGAGTGTGCTCGAACAAAATTATGTTTATGATCTGGTGGGGAGCGGTGCGCTGCTGGCACGCTACCTTGACCAGCAAATTGATATTGTGACCAATGATGGGACGACGTTTAGCGGGCAACTGCTGAGTGGGCGCAACAGCGAGATCATCTTGAAGCAGGCTGACGGACAGGTGACAGTCGTCAGCCAGACCAATGTGCGGGATATGCGCTTTCCGGCGCTGCCCGACGGATTAATCACACGTCCGACGCTGCGCTGGATGCTGGACAGCAAGGGTGGCGACCAACAGGTAGAACTGACGTACCTGACTGGCGGCATCAACTGGACGGCGGATTATATATTCCTGCTGGCGAACGACAGCACCTCGCTTGACCTGAACGGCTGGGTGACGCTGACCAATGGCAGCGGCGCGGCTTTCAAGGATGCGAAGGTCAAGCTGGTGGCAGGCGATGTCAACCGTTTACCGCAGCCACAAGAAGCTCAGTTTGCTTCCGGTATTGTGGATGAAGCTTATAACAGGACGGAATCGGATAAAGTCGCACAACGCAACTTCAACGAATACAAACTGTACGAAATTCAACGTCCGGTGACAGTCGGCAACAACGAAACCAAGCAGGTGGAGTTCGTCAGCGGGGCGGATATTCCGGCGCACACCTTTTTTGTCTATGAAGGTGGCGGTTACTTTGGTGGTTATTATGGGCCGATCACTGACCAGTATTATGGACAAACTGGCATCACCGATGTGCAGAATTGGTTGGAGTTCACCACCGGCAAAGATAACAATCTGGATGCGGCACTGCCCGCCGGACGGGTGCGCGTCTATCAACAGGATATTGATGGCTCGGCGCTCTTAATCGGTGAGAACAGCATTGACCACACACCCAAAGGCGAGAATGTAAAGTTGTTTTTGGGCAACGCATTTGATCTGGTGGGCGGGCGTACACAGACCGATTTCAAGTTCCTTTCCTCGAACGTGATTGAAGAAACCTTTGAGATTAAGCTGCGCAACCGTAAGGAAGATCAGGCGGTGGAAGTGCGTGTGCCGGAGCATCTGTACCGCTGGAGCAACTGGGAAATTATCAGCAGCAGCGATCCATTTACCAAGCTGAACAGCGCAACCGCCGAGTTCCGGTTGGTAGTGCAGCCCGGTGAGGAAAAGGTGCTGACTTATACCGTGCGCTATACGTGGCCCCGTTAAGAACCACCAGCGATGGGTTAAACCGGGGGGCGCAATGGATGTGCGCCCCTACTCCATCAGGTGATAGGTTGAAGAGGTTATACCATGCGTAGACTAACGATCATGATAATGGCAGGGTTTGTGAGTATTGTCGTGCTAGGCAGCTTAAGCCTGACTCACACAGTCACTGATGCGCAGGATGTCACGGCGACTCCCACTATTCAGGCGACGGCAACCACGCCGCCGACACCCCTTCCACCACAGGCAGATGGGGTGAATCTGACGATTTACAATCAGGGAACGGCACTGATCCAAGACCGGCGGACATTCGGGCTGAAGTCGGGCATCAGCACGCTGGATTTCACGGATGTGGCAGCCAGTATCGATGCGACTTCGGTGGGCTTTAAGTCGCTGACTGATCCGCTAGGGACGAGCGTGCTGGAACAAAATTATGTATATGATCTGGTAGGGAGTGGTGCGCTGCTAGAGCGTTACCTCGACCAACAGATTGATATTGTGACCAACGATGGGACGAGCTTTAGTGGGCAACTGCTGAGTGGTCGCAACGGCGAGATCATCTTGAAGCAGGCCGATGGACAGGTGACGGTGGTGAGCCAGAGCAATGTGCGGGATATGCGCTTTCCGGCGCTGCCCGATGGATTAATCACACGCCCGACGCTGCGCTGGATGCTGGACAGCAAGGGTGGTGACCAACAGGTAGAACTGACGTACCTGACCGGCGGCATCAACTGGACAGCGGATTACATATTTCTGCTGGCGAACGACAGCACCTCGCTTGACCTGAACGGCTGGGTGACGCTGACCAATGGCAGCGGCGCGACTTTCAAGGATGCGAAAGTTAAGCTGGTGGCGGGTGATGTCAACCGGATTTCGCAAAATAATGGGTATGCTTTAGATGCGATTCAACCCCCTTCAGCACCTGCCCCATCAGCGGGCGCATCACAGGTCGAGCAGCGTAACTTCAACGAGTACAAGCTGTATGATATTCAGCGTCCGGTGACGGTGGGCAACAACGAAACCAAGCAGGTGGAGTTCGTCAGCGGGGCGAATATTCCGGCGCACACCTTCTTTGTCTACGAAGGCGGTGGTTACTTTGGCGGCTACTACAGCCCGATCACCGACCAATACTACGGGCAAACTGGCATCCGCGATGTGCAGAATTGGCTGGAATTCACGACAGGCAAGGAGAATAATCTGGATGCGGCGCTGCCAGCCGGACGGGTGCGTGTTTATCAACAGGATATTGATGGGTCGGCATTGTTAATCGGTGAGAACCAGATTGACCACACGCCCAAAGACGAAAAGATTACGCTGTTTTTGGGCAACGCATTTGATCTGGTGGGCGAACGCACGCAGACGGATTTCCGGTTCATTGGCTCAAACATCATCGAAGAACGATTTGAGATTAAGCTGCGTAACCGCAAAGAAGATCAGGCGGTGGAAGTGCGTGTGCCGGAGCATCTGTACCGTTGGAGCAACTGGGAAATTATCGGAAACAGCGATCCGTATACCAAGCTGGACAGCGGAACCATCGAGTTCCGGTTGGAAGTGCAGCCCGGTGAGGAAAAGGTGCTGAGTTATACGGTGCGCTATTCGTGGCCTTGATTGTCTCGAAGGGGTTAGACTAAAGGGGTGCAACCGCACCCCTTTTTAGTTAGGCTTGGTAGGCGGGCGCTGTGGCAAAAACCGGATTAATCTGCTGTTGAACGATGGCATATGCTTGATTAAGGCCGTTGGCAAAATGCATGTGAGCAAATGTTTTGGGTGCCAATGCCTGCCCGACTTTAGCCATCGACCGTATATAAACGTTGGCGTTTACAATGACAACCAAGCGTTCGTTACGGTGGTGTGTGCTTTCCATGCGGTCAAGTGTCGAAATCAAATTCCGTGGGGAAAAATGCGAATGGGTGAAGTCAAATATTGAATCGACTTTATGATCGACTGATTCGAGCATACTGACACCTTTAGTGATCATGCGTTGGATGTCACTAACATCCCAAACTCCCTCAAACGTAACCCGGATAATCGTCTTTTCAGGATTATCCCAATCCATACTTACTGGCACAAATGCCCCTTTTCATTGCGAAAATAATGAGAGTATTACATTGTAGTCCGATTCTGAACCACAGTCTATTCAGTAGTAGGTTTTACCGCCGGTTGTTCACGATAAATTCACAACTGGCTTTGTATCGATACACGGAGGCCTTAAGGCGCTTTCTGCTGAGGAAAGTGTGGGGTCGGCATACCCAAGCAGTGGTTATTTAGAATCTGACGGTGTGATGCTGGTTTTCAATCATGGCTTTGGCTTCATCAAGCGAATCGACCGCATGGATGTTTTCGAACATCGGCGGCGCAATCGTTTTCATAATTCTGCCAAGTGACTTGATGTAATCGCTGGCCTTAACGACAAAGACCAGGCTATCTTTTTTGTCGGACGGGAGTTCAATCCGGTTCATAATCGACAGAAGATTGCTGGGTGAACTGGTTGAATGGGTCATATCCAAAATTTGATGGACGGGGTGACGAACGCATTCCATCATACTGTTGCGTTTGGTGAACATACGGTGTAAATCGTTCACGTCCCACTGACCCATAAAGGTGACGACAATAACTTTCCGTTCGGGGGTTTCCCAATCCATTGCTACCGGCATGACTTCGATCCCTTTAAGATAAGATTTTATATTCTCTTTATACTATAAAGGTCGATTGTTTCTTCTCAGATTACATTTTCAAGAATTCACAAAAATTTCACTGACTGCTTTCGGTAGCCAGTCCGGCTTTTTGCCATGCGTCGATGCCGCCGCTGAGGCTGCGGACATTGGTAAACCCTACCCGTTGTAACATGCTGGCGACGACTTGTGAACGCAGACCCCCGCCGCACTGGACAATAATTTGTTTGTCACGCGGTAATTGATCAAGCTGCTTGAAGATGCTGCCCATCGGCAATAGCTGGGCATCCGGAATATGGGATGCTTGATATTCTTCGGGGTCGCGAACATCGTATAGCGCGGCCTTGCCGGTATGGAGCAAGGTCGCAGCCTGTGCCGGATTGGTAGTGCGAATAATGCCGTTATAATCCGCCACGACTTCCGGTGTGAAGTAACCGGGCACATCATCGACACCGATGGCACGCAAACGGGCGAGGATTTTGGGCAGTTCGGATGGGTCGCAGATGAGATATGTCGGCAGATCATAATCGACATATAAACCAATATGAGTGTTGAAGCGTTCGCTGCTGATGGGGACATTAATTGTACCGGGAATATGGCGGGCGGCGAACTGTTCAACCGAACCAGTATCGAAGACGAGAAACATCTGCACAATTTTATCGAGCGCGGCTCTGTTGTGGATGTGCATCGGCTCTGGCAGATCTGCCAGTGGCGCCGCTCCCGCTTTATTGACCGTTTTCATATGGGCGAAGTAACGGGGCGCTTCGGGTTGGTCGGTTAGCAACCACGTGACAAACGCGGCTTCATCAGTGAACTGGAAGGCCGGGTTAAACATTTTCTCGTAGCCGAGGGTGCTGCTGGGTACGGCGCTTAAGCCTTTGCCACAAGCGCTGCCTGCCCCGTGCCCCGGCCAGATTTGCAGATAGTCGGGCATCATTTTCAGGCGTTGGACGTTGCGGAACTGGTCACGGGCTGATTGTTCTTTGGTATCCACGATGCCGACGACTTCTTCTAAGAGATCAGGCCGCCCGATGTTGTTGACAAAGATACAGTCACCTGTGAACAGACCCATCGGGCGATCCGCATTTTTGGTATCGGTAGTCTGGAACATCAAATGTTCGGGGGTATGACCGGGGGAATGTACGGCTTCCAACTTGATATTACCCAGCATCCACGAGTCACCGTCATGGAGGAGTATGGTGCTGGAGTCGGCAAAGGCGTACTGCCAATCTTCACCACCCATCGCGCTCAAGTAAAGTTTGGCACCGGTCGCGGCAGACAGTTCGCGTGATCCGCTGATGAAATCGGCATGAATATGGGTTTCGGCAATCTGGGTGATTCGGAAGTCATTTTCGCGGGCGGCTTGCAGATAGGGCTTAATATCACGGGCGGGGTCAATGATGAGCGCCTCGCCCGTTTCGCCGCAGGCGACTATATACGAAGCCTGCGACAGCATACTGTCATAGAAGTATTTGAGGAACATCTTTTTTCTCCGGTCATCCTACTACAGTCTGTAACGTAAACAGCCTACAGTTTTTAGCCAAACTTGCTTGATGTACGTTTAGGGACGGGTTTTTTGAGGGAGTATTCAGCAATGAGACCCGTTTATCCCAAACGTACGTTAGCTTTATTGTAATAGGGAACTGATGATTGGAAACGTGAGTTTATCGGTCGAGGGGCAGACGGCGCATCATCCAGCCGTGCGTGCCTTCGTCCAGACTATAAACTTCCGGGAAGCCTATTTGAATCAAATACTGTGCGACTTGCATACTGCGGACTCCGTGAGCGCAAATGACGACGACGGGCATATCGGTGGGGATTTCGGCGTGGCGATCGGGAATGGTGTTCATGGGGATATGCACGGCACCGGGGACATGACCACCGACCCATTCTTCGGGTTCGCGCACATCGACCAGCGTATGGTCGCCCGGTTGGAAGTGTTCGCGGTAGTCTTCGATGGCGATGCTGCGAAAGTGACCCTGAGGTGCGTCAGTCATGGGCGGAAACTCCAATTCTTTAGGTGAGTTCGGATGTAAAACATGCTCAGTCATTAGTCTGAGGCAAAGATCAATTATCTGCCGGATACATTTAAGACCGAGCCAGCGTAGGATACAACTATTGATTATATCAGCACTGAGGGGCAACACTGAACGGGTAACGGGCGGTGGTTGATCCGGGGTGTGTAGTAAAGGTTGTTTCCATGGCACGTATTTTGATTTGTACCCATCCGGCTACCGGACATGTTAACCCTGCGCTGGTTATCACACGGAAGCTGGTACAGCGCGGACATGAGGTTCGTTTTTACACGGGCGCTAAATTCAAAACGAAGGTCGAGGCGGCAGGCGCACAGTATGTGCCGATGACCTGCGCGTTGGATTACGATGACGCTGACTTGAATGCAGCCTTTCCGGGGCGTTCCAGCACCAGCGGATTGAACCAAATTAAGTTCGATTTCAAGCATGTTTTCATTGAGCAAATGGTGGGTGAGGCCGAAGATCTGCGTGCCATTTTCAAGACATGGACACCGGATGTTGTGCTGACCGATCCGGCTTTCGCGGGGGCGTTGGCGCTCCACAGATTGGGCGAAATTCAATCGTGGGCGGTTTTCAACATTACGGTTTTGGGATTGGAAAGCAAGGATTTGCCACCGTTTGGGTTGGGCATCCTGCCGGATTATTCGCCAATGGGAAAGTTTAAGAATCGGGCATTGGCTTTCGCGGCGACCCATATTGTTTTCCGGGATGTCAACGCGTTCTTGCGTGAGCAGTTGGCAATACTTGGGCTGCCCTATCAACCTTTTGCGCCGATATTTTCACCGATGCTTTACCTGCAACCGACTGTTCCGGCGTTCGAGTATCCGCGCCATGATTTACCGGAGAGTGTGCATTTCATCGGGCCGCTGCTGCCCGATTTGAAGGGTAATTTCGAGACACCTGTGTGGTGGGATGAGGTGGTAAACGCAAAGATGCCGGTGGTGCTGGTGACTCAGGGAACAATTGCGACGCAGGCCGATGAATTGATTGTGCCGACGCTGCAAGCGCTGGCAGAGGCCGATGTGCTGGTGGTGGCGACTGCTGATCCAAAGGCATTGAACTTTCCTATACCAGCCAACGTTAGGATGGAAAAGTTCATCCCATTTGACCAGTTGATGCCGCATGTTGATGTCATGATCACCAATGGTGGTTACGGCGGGGTGACGCTGGCGTTGGCGAACGCTGTGCCGGTGATTTGCGCGGGCAATACCGAGGATAAAGCGGAAGTGGGCAATCGGGCGGCCTACACACGGGTGGGGATTAATTTGAAAACGAACCGCCCGACTGTAGAAGCGATTCGGAATGGGGTAAACTCAATTCTGAGTAATGATCACTATAAGCTGAATGCCCAGCGCATGAGAAGTGAATTTGCCAAACAGGATGCAGCAGTTGAAGCGGTTGCGCTGATTGAAAAGTTGGTGACGACAGGCCAACCCGTAATTAATCCGCTGCGCTCCATGATCTGGTCACCGAAATACGGTGCAGTATCGCATTCGCAGGACACGATTACCGGGTAATATGATTTAAGGTCATCATGATGTGTACCATTCAGAAGAACATCATCATCAATGTACCAGCCGAACAGGTGTGGACGGTCTTGGGTAATCCGGAGAAGTGGCGCAAGCTGCATCCGAACATCAGCGAGTTTGAAGTCACGCCGTGTTCTGATGGTGGTTTTGAGGGCAGTTGGGTTTATGCACTGGATAAATTGAAACTGAGCGGCAAAATCCGCACGTTGGTTTATGAACCGGGGCGGCATCTGGTGGTGGAAAGCTGCGGACAAATGAAGTCGCTGTGGACGTGGTGGTTGGAGTCGGATGGGGAGTGGACACATCTTTCGCTGACGGTGGAGTACACGGCGAAATGGTCACACGTGGGGGCTGTGCTGCACGCGCTGGTGCTGGAACATTTACACAGCGAGACACTGGGAACGTATCTGAGTAACCTCAAACGAGCGGCGGAGAAAATTCGTAATTAGGCGTACTGGCTGGACTTCTCGACGGAAATGAAATTTTGAACCCGTCGGGAAACACCTCTTGTTGTAATAAAAATCCTTCTCAAGTTATAGCGACAGATGGTTGAGCCTGACAAAGATCATGGTTTGGTACGTCGTTTGTCACCCCGCGCTGCAAAGCATGAAAGATCCCCCTTTTGAATTCCATCTGCATTATATAGGGCGTTCTTTAGTAAGGAGTGTTCATCATGCAATTGATTAAGTTTTTGGCAAGCGGAATGGGGCGTTGGATACGGGTAATAGCCGGTGTGATTTTGATCGCGCTGGGTTTGCTGGTCGTCAAGGATACCGGCGGCATTATTCTGGCGGTGGTGGGGTTGGTTCCGCTGCTGGCAGGTGTATTCGATTTTTGTGTTTTTGCGCTGCTGTTTGGCGCGGCATTTTCCGGCTCGAAAATCCGCGAGTCTAAGTAATAACGATAGGATAGGCCGATCTGCGGGCTATCCGTTTAACACATCTAACATAATTCAAGTGAGGAACCCATGACCCCGATTACGGTACGTTTAGACCACGGTTATAAGACCACTATTAACATTCGACACCATACGATTATTGCCGATGAACTCATCCAAGACGGTGGTACTGATGTTGGCCCGACACCGATGGAAATAATGCTGGGTACAGTGGGCGCTTGCGTGGCGGTGACGACAAAAGCTTATGCCAAGCGCAAGAATTGGCCGCTGGAGGGGGTATCGGTGGAATTGGATATGGAGCGTATCAAGCGCGAAGACTATCCAACTTATACAGGTGATGCACCTTTTGTCCATGAAATACGCGAGGCGATCCATTTTGATGGCCCCCTGACCGATGAGCAACGGGAACGGTTGATGGTGATTGCTGGTAAGTGCCCGGTGCATGTGACGCTGGCAAATCCGGTTTTCTTTGCCGAAAAGCCTACCGAACCTGTGACCGAAAGTTAACCATCGGTTTTGGTGGTTTGTTCAGCCGAATAGTGATCAAAGAGGGATGCTCTCATACCGGTGTATCCCTCTTTAATTTACATTGCGCGTGAAGGGTGAATAATCTCCGTGTTCTAAAACCTCGATTCTCATAATATAAAAATGCCCCATACAATCAATTTAACAGTCACTCCAATTAATGCCTTTCGCCGTTCTCCTATCAAGTGAATGTTTTTTGAAACCCGTCGGCTGCATTTGGAAGGATGGCTAGAAGATTATGGGATGTCGTTATCAATGGTCTGACGAGGATCACTTCATAATGGATTTGTATGTTGAGGCTCCCTGGACATGGGAGGAATTTATGAATCAGGCGCAGGAAACCTTCGCGATTATCAAGGCGGAGGGAAAGTCCTGTGCAACCACGGTGGATGTTCGGCAGATTGGTATGCTGCCGAAGGGGAATCTACTGCGGTATCTGACCGAGATTGAAAAGATGATGCCCGAAAATATATTTGCATCGGCCTTGATCGGTGCGCCCTATATGATTACGGTCTTTATGGATATGATGATGCATCTGAGACCGCGTGCCAAGCGCATTGCCCTGTTCACTAAGACACCTGAGGAAGCCCACGACAAGATAATGGAGCGCTATGCCAAGCTGGAGAACACAAGCAAAAGTGCTTCGTAGGCCACCCGCTTCATCCGCGTAATCAAGACGAATCAAAAACAGGGATGCCCCACAGGGAGCATCCCTGTTTGTTTATGATGGGTGTGAAGGCTAGTTGTTCACTTTCAAAAACCTCGATTCTCATATGATATAAATGCCACATACAATCAATTTAACAATCACTCCAGTTATTGGCCCTCGTCGCCCCCAGATAAAGTGAATGTTGTTTGCAACATATTAGCTTCACTTACAAGAATGGTTTGGTACAAATGGGATGCAAATTTGAATGGGTAGACGAGCAACATTTTATTATGAACATGGTTGTCGAGTCCCCGTGGACGTGGCAAGAACTTATGGATCAGTCGGCAGCTGCTTTTTCCACTCTCAGAGTACACGGAAAGCCGTGCGCGACCCAGATTGATGTTTCGGGTATTGGTTTTCTGCCGAAGGGGAATGTACTGCGGTATCTGACCGAGATTGAAAAACTGGTGCCGGATAATATGTTTGCATCCGCCATGATTGGTGCACCATATATGGTCACGGTATTTATGGACATGATGATGCATATGCGTCCCCGTGCCCAGCGGGTTACCTTCTTCGCTAAGACATTTGAAGAAGCTTATAGCAAGATAATGGGGCGCTATGCCAAGCTGGAGAACACAAGCAAAAGTGCTTCGTAGGCCACCCGCTTCATCCGCGCAATCAAGACGAATCAAAAACAGGGATGCCCCACGCGGAGCATCCCTGTTTTTGTAGGTGGATGATGCGATTCAGTTTGACTGTCCAAATAATGCTGCTGTCTAACAAATGTAAACGGGTCGCAATCGGGTTGTGACCGTATACTGTTATTCATTCACTTATTTAATAAGGTCATCATTATGAATAATCGAGTCGGGATGGTTTTGCTGGGGATTGTGGCGGCAATCGCTGTTATTTTTGCCGTGATTCAATCCGGCAACCTGACGCAGAGCGAGACGAAGTTGGCGGCTGCACAAAGCACAGCAGTCGCGCAGCAGTCGGTATTTGAGGGCCAAGGCACGGCTGCGGTCGCTACGTTGAGTGCAGCCAGCACGCAGGCGGCGGATAGCCAGCAAGTGGTGCTGACCGAAGCGGCTCAGGCAGCGGCGACTGATCAAGCAGGGGCGCTGGCCGATGCGGCACAGATTGCGAGTACGACGCAATCGCAAGTTCTGGGTGCAGCCAACCAAGATGCGGCTACAGCACAGGCCAAAGCGCTAGAGGACGCGGCGGATGCGGCGGCTACAATGCAAGCGGCGGTTGTATCGAATGCGCAACAGGCTGACGCTACCGCGCAAGCAAACGCGATCAGTACGATACAGGCCGAGGCGACGGCTACGTTAGGCATGGTCATGAACACGGCAGCGACGGCGCAAGCAGCGGTACTGGCGGATGCTGCTAATACACAGAAGCAATTAGCGATGACCCAAGCCGCGCTCGAAAATCAGTTGAGTGAGGCGAATGACACGTTGGCTACTGCTCAGGCAGTGGTGGTTACTCCGGTTGAGGCGACCGCCGCGCCAACGGACAGCGTGAGTGATGTGCCGAAGGGTTGGAAGCAGTTCACAGGACGGGGTGTTTCTTTGCAACTTCCGCAGTCTTTTGTGGGGACTGATTTTGGCAGTGATCCAAAAGATCTGGGCAAAATGCTGCGGTCATTGGGGCCGGATTTTGAATCGGCAGCGGCGCTGTTTGAAAACAACCCTGATTTGTTAGCGTTCATTGCGGTGAATGCGGGCGGGGTTAATGGTGAACTATCGGCGAGTGTGATTGTGGTGAGCGTACCTTTGCCGGTTGCTATACCGGCGAACACGCTGCTGGCGGCAACGATTGCGCAACTGCCAGAAGGATTCAAAGTTCTGGAACAGGATGTGGTGCAACTGGGTGATTATGAGGCGGGGCGATTGATTATTGAAATTGATTTGGCAAGCATCGCGTCGACCCAGCTTCAATATCATATTATGGTCAACAAGACGCTGTATATATTCGGGTTTACGGCAAAGACCGAGGATTTTAAGCAGCAATTGAAATTGTTCGAGCAGAGTATGAAAACTTTCGAGTTTTTGGCGAAACCGGGCGTATAAAGCGACGGTCAGCGTGCGCTCATAACAGGGATGCCCCACGCGGAGCATCCCTGTTTTTGTGTTTTATTGACAGCATCAGTGGCGAACGCGATAATATGGAAGCGGAATATTTTTCAGGGATAGGATCAGGCGAATGCAGTAGATATGGTATCATCGGGAGTGATAGTTGGTAGGAGGTCGAACGATGGTCACAAAAACGATTGACATTGCCAAAATGCAGGCGTTCAAAGAGTATTTGAAGTCGGTACTTGAGCAGGATACCGAAATTATCCTGACTGAAGGGGATACGCCGCTGGCAAAATTGACGCAGGTTGAGAAGCCAACTATGGCTACTGATAAGCGTGTTGCTGGTCTACATCCGGGTTATTGGATGAGCGATGATTTTGATGAACCGCTTTCGGACGAATTCTGGCTGGGTGAGGATGCATGAGGGTTTTGCTGGATACACATACTTTTATCTGGTGGGATGCTGACAAGAAGCCGGGGCGATTATCCTCAAAAGTGTTTGATGTGCTTTCCGATTCTTCTAATACATTGGTTGTCAGTCTGGCAACTGTCTGGGAAATTCAAATTAAAGTACAGTTGGGAAAGTTAAGGTTGCCTTCGTCACTGTCAGACATTTTGAAGCAACAGCAGCAAACCAATAGCATTGAATTGTTTCCAGTCAATGTCGTACATATTTTGGCACTAGATACGTTACCGCATCACCACCGTGATCCTTTTGATCGTATATTGATTGCTCAAGCCAAAGTTGAGAGTATGATCCTCGTTAGCAAAGACCCCATTTTTACACAATATTCCGTACCTGTTCTCTGGTAAATCCAAATTCATAAAAAGCGGGAGGACCCATCGGTCCTCCCTTTTAGCTGTGGTTAAAGCGGCTAGGACTGAGGCGGGAATTCGTTGACGACATCGTTGAGCACATCTTTGACGAGGTCGCGGAGGTCTTCGGGCGGGAGGGTGGCGCGTTCACGTCCGGCACGGGCGGCATCTTCCAGCGAGTAGCCGCCGATGACGGCCAGCGCGAGGGTGATGAGCAAGGTCATGAGTTCGGCGCGGACGGGTTGCAGGTCGGGGATGGCAAGGGTGAGCAATCCGACGACCAGCGCACAGAGGGCGACGAGGACGCGGCGTGATTTGAGGGCGAGCAGCAGCGGGTCGATCAAGGGACGGCGGGCGGATTTGTCGGTGAGCAGGTTCATAGGTGTCTCCTTTTAGAAAGCGGAAAATTGGAAGCAGCGTCTAGGTAAAATGCTGCAAATGAGGATGATGCGGATTGGGTTGGTGTAAGGGGAAATCAGGGAAGGTGCATGGGTGCTCCTTTATATATATGACTATGGTTGTGTCGTCGTCGTCGGCGGCGACACAACTGTGGCGAGCGCCACAAACCCGAAATGTTGCAGTTGTTGTTGTTGCAACTCGATTGTTTTGTGGCGGCAGGAAACGGATTGAAATGTCGGCGGTGTCAGCTGGTGTAGAACTGGTGACGGAGTTGGGGTGATGGGAGCAGCGAAAGGACTGGTTGCCGCATAACAAGTGATGAGTGAAATCGACGTGGCGGCGGCGGCATACTGCCATTAGCAGGAACGCGGTGGGTGCAGTGAAATCCGGGCAGGCGGGACAATTGAACGGCGGGTTTAGGTGGCTTTGCGGAGGGCATTGATTTCCCTTTCGAGCCATGCGACTTTTTGCGCCAGTGTTTCGAGCAGGGTGTCGTTGCCTTGATAGGGGATGAGGTCAAGTTCGGTGGCGGCGTAGTCACGGCGGGCTTGTTCGAGTCTGGCATTTTGCAGCACTTCGGCCTGCTGGTCGGGCGAAAGTTTAGCCGGATCGTGGGTGGCGACGATGCTTTGTGCCTGCCGCACCTGATCGGCGGTGGTGTCATCATCCAACACCAGTGTGACCTGCTTGCCATCATAGGTCAGGCCAAAGAAGCGGGTGGTGAGCGTTGAGCGCAGGTCGTAATCCAAAGCGGGAACGTTGACAGCGGTGGTCTCGATGGTGATTGTTTTCATGGTTATACCTCGCGCACCCAGAATTGGGCGTTGTAATTGGAACTGGCGGCAAAGATGCTGGAAGAACCGGCGCTGACATTGGCGCGCAGCTTAAAGGTGTGCGAGCCAGCGGTTTTGGGGCTGACATAAAAGACGAATGAAACGTTAAACGTCCAGTTTACGCCTACGCCGTAGTAGACCGCGATACCTGATGTACCACCCTGACTCACGCCATCGACCTGTACGTCAAAGCCGGTGTAGTTGCTGGCGGCAGAGGTCGACATACAGGCTTGCAAGCCGACCAAGAAACCTCCCCCGGCACTGGAAATGGTGATGGGAGACATAATGTCAACCATCACGTTGCTGGTGATGGTGATGGATGTTGGCGCATTGTAGACCCCTTGCGGCGGTGTTTTGAGCCAATCGAGATTGTCGCGCAGATGTTGATTCATCAGGGCGGCGGTGGTGAGTTCGCCAACGCTCCATGAACGTGGTTGGGACCAAATGGCAGTCATAGGTGTTCCTTTCGATAGATTGACTTTAGAGCCTTAGTAGGCGAGGACGGTGGTTTGATCGAGGGTGCTGGTGTCGAGTATCCAGAAGGCGCTGGCGGCAGCCGGTTCCAGCAGCCAGCGGACGTGGTGACGCGCACCGCCGAGATCAACGGTGTGTTCTTCAGCGATGATGAAGTAGTCGGCGGTATGGTTGGTCTGGGTGTCGTGGATGGTGATGCGGTCGAATAGGGTGCGGCTGAGTATCTGGGTAAGGTGCAGCGTGCCGCTTAAGCTGATGCTGCGCAGGAGGCCGCGCGGGGTTTTGCGGCGTGCCAGTTCATAACGGGCGACTTGATCGGCTTCCTCGATATTGGTGAGGGCTGGTGTGTTCAGGCCAAAGGCTCGCAGGCCATACAAGTTGACGCTGGCATAATCGGTCTGAACGACGAGGGCGGGATCACCACCGAGGACGGGTGTGCCGCGCAGGGTTGCACCGGCTAACAAATATAGCGGGACGATGTCGGTATTGCGGATTTCCAGCAGGGCGGCAGATGCTCCGGCTTGCAAGAGGACGACTTCCATGAAAGCGGTACGGTTCGCGCCTGTACCGTCGTCGGCGGTGTTGGCGTGAAAATCCATCGCGGAAACAGGCCGATAGACGATGGCTGCGCCGATGGGTTTATTGGTGGCATCGCGGTAAGGCGCGACCAGCCGACGCACAGCGGTTTCACCCGGTTGGATCAACTGCGGTGCGGCTAGAGTCCAGAGGACACTTCCGACTGCGCCCAGAGTGCGGGGCAGCAGCGTGACATCGATCTGATTGGCAACATCTGTGCCGTAGGTGTAATCCAGCATATCCATGTTGTCGCTGAAACTGGCGAGGGCGGCAGCCGTGAGCAGGGTGTGATGCCGATTGTAGAAGGTTAATTGCCCGAAGCGGTCGGTGAAGAAACGCCCGCGTTCACTTTCGGACATCTGACGGATGGCTTCCAAAGCCGTTACGCCTGTATCCCATGTATCAGCGGCATAGGCAAAGGTCGAACGTCCGCTTTCCAAAACAGGGGTGATGCTTCCGGCAAGGCGGGTGTTGGTGTCCAGTTCGGCATGATTGGGGACATCCAGAAGCCAATAGCCGTTGAGCGGGCTGTAACGCAGTAGGGTGGCATCCAAGACGGCGGCGATGACGGCATCGGCGGTGATGTTGATTTGTGGCGGCAGGCGGATGCGCTGCTGACCGAGAACGGCTTCGGCACCAACGGCGTGGATGATTGATAGGCGTTCGCCACGATCACCGGTCTGGGTTTCAACGTGGTCTACGAAGCCGGTGAAGTGGGTGCGGGTGGTGAGGCCATCATTGGATTGGATGCGGATGGGTTTGCCGGGTGTGAGGTCGTCGCCGGTGTATTCTGGCGAGTAATCACGGGCGGTATTGCGCAGGGTGATGCGGGCGCTGATGGGTGCGGCGAGGGTGTCGTAGGCGTGAGCCATGCCCAAGCGCCATGCGAGGTGCAGCACATCACCGATGCGGTTTTCGCCGGAGTCGGCAAAGCTGGCGTTGTCGTTGTAGTCGATGCTGACTGTATAGGTTGCAGGGGGCATGAATGAGGTGTCCTTTCTTGAGTAAAGAGTGATGAGTACCGAGCAGCGAGTGAGATAATCACCGGCTGTCATTACACCTGTATGACCCATGTGTGGCGGAAGGCACAGCCGTGATAAGTGGCGTGACCATAGGTGAAGTCACCGGGTTCGAGGGATACGCGAGTGGGTTCGAGCAGGGTATTGTTGAGCAGCGAGTCGGCGGCGATGGCGGTGCAGTAGGCATCCATCAGGTCGATGAGTTTGGGCAGATGCGAACGGCTGCCCTTTGCGGTTTCGGTGGGTGCGACCAGCAGCAGATGGGTGATGGTCACTGTGACGGTGCGCGGGCCGCCGCTGAAGGCGATCGATTGGAAGCCTTCACTTTTTTGGTGCTGGGGGGTGATGGGCAGCAGCAGTAAGGCAGGCAGTTGCACACGGCTGAGACTGCCGGGAATGCTGTCCACATCGTAGTTGTGGGTGATTCCGGAAACGTTCAGGCTGGCGAGGCGGGTGAGCGCGGCGCGGATGGTCATGGGTTACTCCTTTTGGATGAGCATAACTATGTGACTATTGATCGAAGCAGATGGGGGGATTTCAGCGTAGAATGTGAGGATGTCCATTTGGCTGTGGAGAACATGATGCCGCAACGACATGAACTCATCATTGAAGGCCACATGATTGTGGCATTGGAATACAACGCGCATAAGGCCGGAACACCGGCATTTTTGATTCACGGGATTATGTCGTCAGTCGGTTTTTGGTCAGAATACGGAACGATCTTCCATGATCAATTTCACTGGTATTCGCTGAGTCTGCCGGGGCATTATCCAGCCGTGTTTCCGGCGGGCTTTCAGCCGGAGGATTTGACCGCCGAAATGATTGTGCGGGTGCTGACGGCGGCTATCCGGCAGTTGGTGGGTGAGCAGCAGGTGGTACTGTTCGGGCACTCGTCGGGCGGTTTCGCGGCACTGGCTATCGCGGCACAGTCGCCGGAGATGGTGCGGGCGGTGGTGAGTGTGGCAGGATTCGCACGCGGGAAATGGGGCGGCTTGCTGGGTTTGCTGCAATGGCAGGCGCGCATCGGTGGTCTGGGTGATTGGATGTTCTTGCTCAATCTAAAGAGTGCGCTCTTGCATCCATTTGTTATTTATCATCTGAGCAGTTTGTACAGCGCCGATAAGCAGGCATATTTTGCGTATCCAAAGTTGTATCCGATGATGCAGGCGCAGTTTGTATATGCCCAACACCTCGATACGCGCGCCATGTTGTATTACTTCAAGCGGATGCCGCATATTGATATTAGCGAATGGCTGCCGCGCATTACGGCTCCGACGCTGGTGATAACGGGTGATAAAGACCCGATTGTGCCGCCTGCCCAAGCGACACTGATTGCCGACAAAGTGCCACAGGCCAAACTGGTGACGATGGCGGGTTCGGGGCATATGGTGATGTGGGAGCGGACGGTCTTGTATACGCAGGTGGTGAATGAGTGGCTGCGATCCATTGTGGGTTAATGTGGTCTGAGGCCAGCATGGATTAATTGATATACAATTAATGAAGAAAAAATTCTTTATGATTTGTCATGCTAGATCGTATTACAATGTGCTGACACATTGTTTATCGGTAAGGAGTGGAGAAATGGGCATTACTGTTAAGTGGCAAGCAGAGGATAAAAAGACGCTGCTTGTAAATTATGATCCAACATGGACATGGGAAGATTTTGCAGCTTCCAAAGTCCAAATTGATACCATGCTGCATTCTGTCAGCCACAAGGTCAGTATTATTTCCGATTCCCGTCAGAGTAACGGATTGCCACGTGGGAATGCGTTGGCGGTGCTGTCACGGTCGTTCCAATCCGCACCAGATAATATTGGGACGGTTGCTGTGTTAGGGGCAAACCCGTTCTTCAAGTCCCTGCTTCAAATTCTGCAAACTGTTTCATTGAACAGAGCTGCCAAGAACATCCGGTTTGTGAAAAATGAAGAAGCAGCCAAAAGTGTTGTAAGTGCAGCATGAATCGAATGCATTGCCATATGGCGAGCGTCATACTGGTATGATTTCCCCGGCGCTCGCCCTTTCCAAAATCGAAAACTAAATCAAGCAGTCTAGACCTTCACTGCAACCCGTTGAAATGACGCGAGGGCTTCTGCCAGCACATCGGGGGCGGCCTCGAAGGCGGCGGAGTCTGCTTCTTTATACAACCAGCTTGCCCAGCGCAGCGCGAGTGTGTTCAATTCGGCTGGTGGTTGATAAATATATATCGGTGTGTTGAGGGTGTGGCTGGCGGCGGTTGTGCCGTTGGCGGCGCGTAAGACGGTCAGCATATTGGTGAGGGTGTTGACGGCGATCACACGCAGATATTCGGTGTCGATCTGGAGCAGATGCCCGACTTGAAAACGGGGGAAGCTGCCTTCGCCATCCGCGCCATCGGCATCGGTTACGGTGAGGGTGGTGGCGCTGCTGCTGAGGGGGTTATCTTGCACAGTATCACCGCTGACACGCCACATTTCGGCAGGGCGTTCGTGCCAGCCCCATATGCCGCTAACCGTGACGGCTTGCAAGGGTGAGGTGTTCCAGTTGAAGGCGCTGCCACCCGTCAAGCGCAGGAAACCGAAGGGTGCTTCATCCGGCACGGGGATGATATCGGTGAGGGTTATGCTGCTGCCATCCCCGTTGGTCAGGCTGATGAGTTCGAGCAGGTCGTCATCCAACAGCAGTTCGAGGCTGCTGCTGTAGTTGTGCTGGATGGCGGCGCGGCGTGGGCAGAAGCGGCGGTTGGCTGTTCGTTCGATATGGGCGGCGGCGGCTTGCAGGGCGGTCAACAAGCGTTGGTCGTCGGCAGTATCGGTGCTGGCAAGGCCGAGGCGGGTGCGAAGCTGGTCAAGTGTTGATAGGGTATACATAAGGGTCGTCTCCGTGAGATTGGTTTGGGTTACGAGATGGGAAATAAAAAGCGCAACCGATGTGGCTGCGCTGGGAATGGAACACTGGTTAGCCGCCGATGGGGTTTTTACACGTTTGGACGCGGGGTGACCTGCTCTACTGCAATTGGCAAGATACCGATCTCGGCATCATCAACCAAAATTTCAAAGTCATATTGTCCGGCGGTGGGAAGCACCAAGTTTTGAACCTGAATGATGAAGTTGGCTTCGGGAATAGGCATGGTGCTGGCATTGAGGGTGAAGTTGATGGTGGGTAAGGCCAGCAAGATTTTACCATCGGCATCTTTGAAGCGGACGCTTAGACCCTGCGGTTTTCCAAAATCCTCGAAATCCGCGCCGAGCTTGATGACAAGGTGTAATGAGGCATGAACCGCTGGAAACTTGGGGGCGTAGATGCGCCCGAATGCACCGAGGACGTTGAGCTTGCCGCCCTGATCGACATTGGCGTAATCGGCTACGAGGAGGATTAGTTTTTCCATGTGGATACTATGTGCTTAACCGAGTATCTAAATCTTCTGATTTAGTTATCATTTTACTTATATCAATATGGTTAGCTTTAATGCTCGTAACCATTAAATCAAGGACTTGACTTCGAGTTCTCCTTCGATCATCTTGTTCCATATTTTCTAGTAGTAAAATTGCTAAGTCGACTAATTTTTGTGCCGATAATTGAGATATATCTCGATGCCAAGCATTAGCTTCGACATCGGCGGTATCACCAAGATTTTCATCAATATTAAATTCGCGCTCTTGTACCAAATCCAATCTGATTAAACCAAAATCTATGTCTCCAAGATTAGGTCTGTTTGCTGCTAATGCTGCAAGCACACGATTGAGATTAGATTTCTCAGCATCAATTATCCAGAAGGAGAGAGCACAGTTGTCAGTTTCCAATTCCTTTATCAC
>JBBSBS010000068.1:0-20738 GCA_038251045.1 Aggregatilineales bacterium
CATGCCCGCGCCAGATCATATGGATGTAGGGCGAGTCGGATGATCTTCCTTCAAAGACAGCGCTCATGTTTTACCTCGCACATCTCAAAGACCCCTATTTTGTTACTTCCGCCATACTGTCGAATACTTTTTGCGATATTTGAGGTCGGCTTCGGTTTCGATCAACTGCAAAGCCTTTTCCCTGATACTTTCATCGTGAACTACGTCGTAGACATTCCTAAGACTCTGAAGAATGTCGAAGCGGATTAAGGTGCAGTTTTTCTCGCTGATGCATTCGTTGAAGCGCACCTCAAGACCTTCCAGCCATGTTTTTTGCTGTGGCTTGCCGACGATGCCGATTTTCCACAGATTTTGTATACAGTGCCTTGCGGTGACAAAGCGTTCGTCTTTGGTGACAGCTAGCAGGGCATCAAAATCGTTGAGCATCCGGTTTTTGGGGTCACTTTTTGCCAGATTACAAAGGACTTGGGCAGATATGGCTCGTACATGATTATCTTTGTGATGCAAATCGGCTAACAGGTCATCCCAGACATCATATGCCCAGTCAACCGGTTGGTCGGTGGCTTTAATAACTGCTTCATATGCCTTGTTCTGTAATTCTTTGTCGCTTGAGCGAATGTTATCAATGTTGGTTCGTGTAATCTGATCCATTTTAGTGCCTCTTTATGACGCGAAATAAAATATCCGTTCTGCCACCCGCCGACTCTAAGACTTTAATTTTTTCGAGTTCAATCCGGGCGGCGGCCAAATGCTCGAAAAAACGCAGTCCTTCACCCAATATTACAGGCATAATACCAATTTCGAGTTCGTCAACAAGCCCGGCACTCAAGAGTTGTTGGGCGGTACTTGCCCCACCAACGATAGTAACAATTTTGTCACCAGCGGCAGCTTTGGCTTGCTTGACGGCACTTTCAACCCCATCGGTGACGAAGATAATCTTCAGGTTTTCGTTTTGGCCTTTGATTTCTTGTTGAGGGACTTCGTGCGTCAGTACGAAGATCGGCACTTGATACTCGTAGCCGGTGAGATCGTCGTTTGCCATGTTGAAGGCTTGTCTTCCCATAACGACTGCGCCGGTGTTTTTCATGGATTCCTGTAGCATTTCCGAATCGCGTAATTCTCCGAGATCGGGATAAAGACTGCCGACACTGCCATTTCGATCATTAATAAATCCATCCAGCGACATTGTTGTGCCCAGAATAACTTTTGCCATATATCGCTTGTCTCCTTGAAATGACGAAATGCTTGTTAAATTCTCATTGTAGAACAAATATACTAAATGTCAAGTTTGGGTTAGGTTACAATACGGTGCTTGAATGGGAGGAATTATGAGGTGCGTTGTTGAAGCAAATTTGGAAGTCATTTCGTAGGGTACGCTTCAAGCGGCTGCTGGCATTGGCAGTTGTGTTGTGGTTGTGGGTGATGTTTGTGCTGGCAATCGTGATTGATGGTTACGGGCGGGTTGAGCGTGTGCAAGCGGCAGATGTAATCGTGGTGCTGGGGGCAGGTGTCCAGCGCGACAATAAGCCGGGGCAGGCGATGCGGCGGCGCGTCAAACATGCGGCGGATTTATGGCGAGCGGGATATGCGCCAATGGTGATTTGCACAGGGGGCAAACCGGGTGACCGGGCGCGCAGCGAAGCGGATGCTTGCGCCGAACTTATGCTCACCGAGGAAAAACTGCCGCCAGAGGCCGTATTGCAAGAAGACCAGAGCCGCAGCACCGAGGAAAATGCGATATTTACGCACCTCTTGATGCAGGAGAATGGCTGGGAAACCGCTATCGTTGTTAGCGACGGTTATCATGTGTTCAGGGCGCTACGGTTATTCACGAATGAAGGCATAACTGTTTTTACCAGTCCGGCTACTGAAGAAGCGCCAGCGGGTCAGTACGTGGTTTACTTGCTGCGGGAAGTCGCGGCCTTGCAATGGCAGGTCGTCAAAGAGGCGTTTCATTTGCCGGTGACGTATGTGCAGGGTCTTTAATCTTGGCGATTATACCCTGCCGACACGTATTCCCAAAAGTTATCCCTATATACGTGCAATGAGAGGATAATTACCCATTATTTTCACCAACTGCGTTCAATAAGATTTCTTGCGATGATTGTTCTATTCGCGCGGGCGGGGCAAGCCGCCCCTACGCGTCAGATCATATGCTTCGTAGGGGCTGCGGACTGCCCGATCTGAGCCATGCTGCTTTGGGCTTTGTCCATAATCGGGCAGACTTTCAGTCCCTATATCACGGTGCGTACTGCGGGCGTGCGTTGGGCCGATAGCCTACAGCATGTTAATGTTCCCTGACTTCAGGGATTATTGTTCACGCCCGGCGGACCGGCAAGCACTCTGGGGACACCCTCCAGCAGTTGGATTTTGCCGTCGAACGTTCGGGTGCTAACCATGTCGAGCGCGACATCGGGATAGCCGTCGTAGATGCGTTCCGCGCCGGTGGCACCGGTGATCACGGGAAAGACGACCACTCGGAAACGGTCTACAAGACCCGTCTTGAGCAGCGACCGGCATAGGCTGACGCTGCCGAGCGTGCTGAGAATGCCGGAGCCCTCCTCCTTCATTGCCCGGACCACCTGCACGGCGTCGCCGTGCACGAGGGTCGTGTTGGCCCACGTGAGGGGCTCCTCAAGCGAGGCCGAGAACACCACCTTCGTCGCTCGCGTGAGCTCGTCGACGCTGGCCTCCTCCTCAGCCTCCATCTCGGCGGTTCCCTCCGGCGGAGAGCCGCTGGCGAAGCCGGACATCAGCCGGTACGTGTTCGCGCCCATCAGGTACGTCACCGGTGGTTGCTCGCCGAGCCATGCGAGGTACTCCGGCCCTTCGAGACCCCACCAGCCGGGCCAGCCATCCCCCGACGCGTAGCCGTCCAAGCTGGTGATGAAGTCGATCATGAGCTCTCTCATCGTGCTCCTCCTTGAGCGATGGATTGGTCGTCGGACGATGTTGGTATCAGAACGTGATTGGTTACCCGTTTCATGGTTCTTCCTTTCTCTCATATCTAGGTTTCGGGGATCACTATAGTGCTTAGACTGCTTTATTCCCTCACCCTGCGTAAGGTAAGCTAAAATAATGCTTCATGAAATCGCACCAATCTTCATTTTGCCGAAGTTCAAAATAGGCGGGTGCAGAAGCAGCGAAATCGCGTGGTGTACAGTGTGCAAAAGACTTAAATTCGCGGATCAGGTGCGCCTGGTCACTGTAGCCATAGACATCCACTAGATCTGCTAATGGGATGGATGGATTCACGAGTAATGCGGCTTGGAGGCTACCAAAGCGAACAATCCGGGCATATGCTTTAGGCGAAATAGCCGTGTAATGTTTGAACTGTCGCTCGAATTGGCTGGACGACAGGAAGCTCTGTGCGGCAAGGTCTGCCATGCGGATTTGACCATGAGAGCGATGCAGTAATTGTCCGGCAGTGCGGATGAGCATTAGATCGTGCTTATGCCGATAAGCAGTTTTGCAGACAAATTCCTGATAGCAGTCGATGGCTTCTCCATATCCTCGATGCGCGACAATATGCGTCAGATCATCCGCAAAACGCTGCCAATCTGCATCAAGGCCAATCACATGCACATTTGATGGATCAGCATCAATATTCAAGATTGGCTTGACCGCCCAAGGATACAACTGCATCGAAATCATCTGGCAGAAACCAGCAGCGCGAATCCGAAGCGGCTTATTTTGAAGCGGGTTAACAAATGCCCGTGGGAGTTCGAGCATTTCGTGTTCGCTCTCCAACATGAGTGGCGCACCCACATTGATGATCACTTCGATGTATGCATCAGGTAGGTACACCTCACGGTTATAGCTTTCCCGGTCTTGCTCAAGCGCCCAAAAGCAGTTCACATCTGCTGCCAACATTGGCACCGGATCATATATCGGTTGATGCAACATTCAACAATCTCACTATAGCGACTCAGCAATCCATATTATAAGCGCACTTACAATGTATTGTATTGAAAAAATTCCGCATATTTTTGTTGGAGCTTATTTGATGGGAAGAGGATGGGATCGAGACACAGCAAGAAAATTTCATCAATTTATTAAAATTATAGGCGATCATACCCTGACGACATGTATTCCCTCAACAGGTATCCCTATATACGTGCAATGAGGGGATAATCACCTTAATCTTTAAGTGAACCCGCGGGCATGTTATGGGGTATTGCAAATGATTGAGATTGAGCGTGGGTTTGGCGTAGGGAAGCCGGATTACAAACAGCATTTCGTTGCTATTGGCTTTCGCATATAATCAAACTGGACACCATTCCAAATATATAGTGTTCGTCAAAGACTATTTTAGGGAATATGAACCATCATGTTCCCGTTAACATGATTAATTTTGCTTGATGGATAGGGGGCATTATGCGCCGGTGGATATTATGGGTTGCAGCAGGTTTATTGGTGAGTTTAAGCGCATCCAGCTTACGGGCACAACAGGATGCGGCTGCTCCACTGCGCGTAGTGGCTTCATCACCAGCAATGGGACAGGAACTCGGCAGTTTGGTTCCGATAACGCTGTCGTTTAACCAACCTGTAAACTGCGATACGGCGAACGCGGCTTTCAGCATTACCCCCGATGTGGCAGGTAGTGTGAGTTGCGATGAAGCACAGTCTACGGTTACTTTTACGCCATCCGCCGATTATGCACGGGCAACACCTTACACCGTTATGGTCAGCACAGGGCTGCGAGCCAAGAGCGGCGGTGCACTGCTTGAAGCCTACACACTTGAATTGAATGGGCAGGGGTATCTGGAGGTAACCGATGTGCTGCCGCGCGATGCCAGCAGCGAGATTGCGACTAACGCCGCGATCACGGTGATTTTCAACCGTCCGGTGGTGCCGTTGGTATCAGCAGAAGAGGCGGCTGCGCTCCCCAGCCCAATTACGATTACACCTGCGGCTGCGGGCAAGGGAGAATGGTTGAACACATCAATTTATGTGTTCCGGCCTGATCCGGCATTGGCAGGAGGTACACAATACACGGTGATGGTGAATGCCGATGTGGCGGCACAAGACGGCGCGACATTGGACAAGCCGTTTAGCTGGTCATTTAAGACTGTATCACCGGCTGTAATTGAATTTATTCCGACACTTCCGGCGATTAATATGCCGTTGACCGGAACGGTGCAGATTCGATTTAACCAACCGATGAATCGTGCTAGTGTAGAAGCGGCCTTTTCGGTGACGGCTCAAGGGGCAACCGAGCCGACAAAAGGTACATTTGAATGGGCGGAAGATGGCGCGGGTTTCATGTTTAAGCCGGAGTCCTTGCTCAAAATTGATACTGTCTATGACGTAATATTGAATGCTGGATCACAGGCACTCAATGGCGGCGAATCTATCCGTGAAACAGGCACATGGAGCTTTGCCACCGTGCCGCTGCCGGGGATTATCAGTACCGATCCATCTGACGGGGCGGGAAATGTGTATCCGTATGGCAGCCTGACGATCTACTTTGCGTCGCAGATGAATACTGATTCGCTCAAAGACAAAATCACAATAGAGCCGAAACCGTGGCGCGATCCTGATTTTTATTACGGCGATTATGATTACAGTTATAACGCCAGCTTTCCGGTAGAACCCAGTACAACCTACACGGTCACGATTGCCGCCGGAATGGAAGATGTGAACGGTAATGCGATTACCGAACCGCGCACGATTACATTTACGACAGCGCCGTATGACCCGACGTTTACGCTGCAAGTACCGGGTGAGGTCGGTTTTTATAACGCCAAGGCTGATGCAACGCGTTTATATCTGACGCACCGCAACATCAGCAGCTTGAATTTGCAACTTTATAGTGTGCCGCTGTCGCAATTCGCGACCGCGCTGGCACAGGATAGTTACGGCCCAGCCGGCAACTTTAGACCGGATTCAACAACGCTACTGCGCAGTTGGCAAATGTCCGCGACTTCGACCTTGAACGCCACCAAATATGAACTGCTGCAACTCGGTGATGACAACAGCATGGGGGCGAATTGCCCCAGCGCGCCTGCCAGTAAATTGAAGGTGGGGGATGTGGCGATAGTCATCAGCGGGCCGGAGGCGGTACGGGCGCGTGCCAGCGCACCGGATGGCGAGGTAATCGAACAGCTTTATAAAGATTATCAACTGCCGGTGATCGGTGGCCCGACCTGCGCGAATAATCTGGTGTGGTGGCAGGTGGAACTGCGCGATGGGCGCAAGGCGTGGGTAGCTGAGGCCGTTATCGAGAATGGCGCACCGGAATACTTGCTCGATGTGCGGATTGCTTCTCAAAACACGCCGGTTGATGTGACGGCGGGGAATGGCAAGACACTGAACCCCGGTATCTATCTACTGCAAGCTTCGTCACCGGAAACCGACGCGATGGGCTACCGCGCAAACGGGCATTTCATGGTGGTGGCGACCGCTAACCTGACGCTGAAATATTCGGTTGATAAGCTGCTGGTGTGGGCGACGGATATTCAAACCGGCGCACCACTGGCGAATGCCAACATCTCGGTTTATGGCAAGGCTTACCAAGAATTACAATCGGGTGTGACGGATGCTGACGGTTTAGTGACGCTGAATATTCCACGCATGGACAGCTTATATGAACCGTTGTTTGCCACGCTGCAAGACGAAGGCCAATTCGGGCTGGGTTATATCGGTTGGTCGGATGGGATTGAGCCGTACCAATTCGGGCAAAATTACAACTACTACCCCGAAAAATATCGCACCTATTTGTATACCGACCGTCCGATCTACCGGCCTGACCAACCGGTGTACTTCCGCGGTGTGCTGCGCTTGCAGAATGATGTCGAATATACGCCGTCAGGATTAACTGAAATTCCGGTGAAGATTATCGACCCCGAAGGTCAATCGGTATTTGAGCAGACCGTACCGATTACCCCTTATGGGACATTCAGTGGGCAGTTCGACATCGCGGATGATGCGCCGCTGGGTTATTACCAAGTGCAGGCTATCCTACCGGGGAGCGAACCGGAGGGTAATTATCAGCCAAGTACCAGCTTGACATTCGGCGTAGCGGAGTTTCGCCTGCCGGAGTTTCAAGTAAACGTGACTCCTGCTGCCGATGCGGTGGTGCAGGGTGATACGGTAAACGTGACCATCGACAGTAAGTATTTCTTTGGCGGTGCGGTGAGCAATGCCAAAGTCGAGTACTCGGTGGTGGCGAATCCTTATTTCTTCACCTACAAAGGCAACGGCTATTACGATTTTGAGGATTTCAATTACGATGAAGGGGCGAGTGCGTTTTATGGTGGTGGTGGCTCACAAGTCGCCAGCGGCAGCGGCGTGACCGACGCGCAGGGACAATTGGTGGTGGAGATTCCGGCAGCGCTGACCGATAACACACAGAGCCAAGAATTCACAATTGAGGCGACCATCACCGACGAAAGCCAGCAGGTGGTGGCGGGTCGGACGCAGGTTGTCGTCCATAAAGGTGAGCTGTATGTGGGTGCGCGGCCTGAAGAATATGTAAGCAATGCTGGACAGGAAGCGACGGTTAACCTGATCGCTGTCGATTGGGAAAGCAACGGCATCCCAAATCAGCCGATTGATATTGAGGTTGTCGAGCGGCGTTGGTCGAGCGTGCAGGAGCAGGATGAAACCGGACGTACCACATGGACATGGCAGGTGGAAGAAATTCCGGTGACGACTGGCAATGCGACCACAGACGAAAACGGCAAAGCCATCTTTAAGTTCACGCCACCGAACGGCGGCGTGTTCAAGGTTAAGCTTACGACGCGTGATGGCAACGGTAACGATGTGGTTGCCTCGACCTCGATGTGGGTATCCAGCGCCGAATACGTGTCGTGGCGGCAGCAGAACAGCAACCGGATTGATTTGATCTCCGACAAGAAAGATTACACGGTGGGTGAAACCGCCGAAATTCTGATCGCGTCACCGTTCCAAGGCACAGCCGAAGCGCTGGTGACGGTCGAGCGCGGCAGCGTGCTGATGGTCGAACACGTCACACTGACGACTAATTCCTTGATCTACAAAATACCGATTACCGCCGACTTCGCGCCGAATGTGTACGTGAGTGTGATGCTGGTCAAAGGTGTGGATGAGAACAATCCGGTGGCAGCCTTCCGCGAGGGATTGGTGCAGCTGGCGGTTGATAATAAGCAGAAAGAAATTCAGATTAGCATTACGCCCGATAAGGAACAGGCAGGGCCGCGTGAAACGGTGAATTACACCGTTAAGACGACCGATTTTGCAGGCAATCCAGTGCAGGCGGAAGTCGGCGTGGGCTTAACTGATCTGGCATCGCTGTCGATTGCTGAACCGAACAGCTCACCGATACTGGCTTATTTTTATGGGCAGCAGGGATTAGGTGTGCGGACGGCAACACCGCTGACGATCAATGTTGACCAACTGACGCAAACCGTGCTGGATACCATCAAGGGTGGCGGCGGTGGTGGCGGTGAAGGCGGCATCTTCGACATCCGGCAGGATTTTGTGGATACGGCTTACTGGAACGCGACGGTCACCACTGATGCAGCAGGTACGGCGACCTTCAGTGTGACGCTGCCGGATAACCTGACGACGTGGCGCTTGGATGCCCGTGCCGTGACAACCGGGGCGGATGGTTTGACGCTAGTTGGGCAGGATACGTTTGACCTGCTCAGTACCAAGCCGCTGCTCATTCGTCCGGTGACACCGCGCTTCTTCGTGGTGGGCGATCAGGTGACGCTGGCGGCAGTCGTCAACAACAATACTGGCAGCGATATGCCGGTGGAGATTTCTATTCAAGGTGAGGGATTGACCTTTGATAGTGACAGCAAGCAAACATTTACCATCCCAAGCAGCGGACGGCAGCGGGTGGAATGGACGGCGACGGTCGATGATGTTGCGACGATTGACCTGACGTTCTTCGCGCAGGGCGGCGCGTTTACGGATGCCAGTAAGCCGCCGCTAGGGCAGGGTGATAATCAACTGCTGCCAGTGTACAAATATGAAGTGCCAGAGACCGTCGGCACAGCCGGTGTGCTGCGTGAAGCAGGTTCAGTGACTGAGGCGGTCATGCTGCCGGATGGGGTGACGCAGGGTGATCTGACGGTGAAGATTGATCCGTCATTGGCAGCGACGACTCTCGATGGGCTGAAGTATCTCAAAAATTTCCCGTACCAATGTATTGAACAAACGGTGAGCCGCTTCCTACCCAATATCATGACCTATCGGGCGTTGGATAGTTTAGGCGTGGCGAACGCGACTTTGAAAGCCGACCTCGAATCGGGTGTGAACTTCGCGCTGCAACGCTTATACGCCCAGCAAAAACCCAATGGTGGTTGGGGCTGGTTCGTGCAGGATGACAGCAATCCGCTGACGACGGCCTATGCGCTGATCGGGCTGGCGGAAGCGAAAAACTCCGGATTCCCGGTTGCAGATGCGGTAATCTCAAAAGCACAAAGTTATCTGCGGACGACCTTCATTGTGCCGGATGTGAATAAGGTGCAGTGGCAGCTTAACCGGCAGGCGTTCACACTGTATGCGCTGGCACGGTCAGGTGATCCGGATGTCAGCCGCACCGCAAATCTGTTTGAGAGCCGCGCCCGTTTGGCGACATATGCCCAAGCGTATCTGGCGCTGGCCTTCAACGCGATTGATGCGACCGATACACGGCGGACGGACATCATCCTCTCTGACCTGTCGAACAGCGCGATCTTGAGCGCGACAGGCGTACATTGGGAAGAGGCCGAACAGGATTATTGGAATTGGAACACCAATACCCGCACGACCGCGATTGTGCTGGATGCACTGGTGAAGTTGAACCCCAACAATAATCTGAACCCGAACGTGGTGCGCTGGTTGATGGTGGCGCGGACAGCCGATGCGTGGGAAACCACGCAGGAAACCGCATGGTCACTGATGGCGCTGACGGACTGGATGGTGACGACCGGAGAACTGAATCCGAATTACAGTTACTCGGCCTCTTTGAACGGGCAGACCTTGACCGAGGGCCAAGCGACAACCGACACTGTGCGCGACACGGTTAACTTGAAAGTGGCGGTCAAAGATTTGCTGGCGCAGCAGGCTAACGAGCTGGTCATCGGGCGGACAGAAGGAAACGGTGTGTTGTATTACACGGCGCACCTCAAGACCTATCTGCCTGTGCCGGAGGTCAAGCCGCTGAATCGGGGTATCATCCTTGAACGGCGCTATACGCTCCCCGGCAGCACAACGCCGATTACCGAGGCTACAGTCGGTGATCTGGTACAGGTACGGTTGACAGTTATTGTCCCCAACAGCTTGAATTATGTGGTGATCGAAGATCCGATTCCGGCAGGTGCAGAGGGTGTAAATCCTGAACTCAAAACCGAGCAGCAAATTGGCACGCAGCCGGGACTCGAATCAAATGATCCGTTGAGCACCGGTTGGGGTTGGTGGTGGTTCAGTAACATCGAGTTCCGTGACGAAAAGGTGGCGCTGTATGCAACCTATTTGCCAGCGGGAACCTATGAGTATCAGTACACCATCCGCGCTGGATTAGCAGGGACATACAACGTCATTCCAGCGACCGGACAGGAGTTTTACTTCCCCGAAGTTTACGGACGCAGCGCTGGCAGCATCTTTACGATCAAGCCAGCCGAGTAAGGAGATTAACGAGGAGGATATACATACATCCTCCTCGTTATTTATAAGCTACCCAAAATTTCATCAGCCAGTGAGCGAAGGGCATCACGTAACTCATCGTTGGCAAGAACAGTAAAGGGTAGTTCAACGCGTGTTAGATAACGTGCCAACCAATCGGCACTATCCGAGTAGCAGCGCATCAGTGTTTCGCCGCCCCTGTTTTCCAGAATGGCGGTTGAGGGTGATATGTACTCCTGAACCGTCAGCAAGGGGGCATGAACAAGCACTTCAAATAGTTGTGTGCCGGGGAGTTGTGCCAGCGAGTCAAGGACAATGGCGCGGGCATCGAAATTAACGGGTTTTGTGAAGGTCTGGGTAGTCGCTGCTACTGACTTCACCCGATCCAGCCGGAAAACACGCATATCCTCTCGTAGATAACAATACGCTGGCAAATACCACGTGCGGGCATGAAGCAGTAATCCGTAAGGGGCGATGGTACGTTCAGTTATATCGTCTTGACCTGAGCGATAGGTAATGCGCAGGCATTTGCCTTCCTCAATGGCGAGGCTAAACAGCACGACCCACTCGTTGGGAATGTTTCGTACGCCGAATTGGATCGAATCGACCGTCAGCGAACGCCGCAGCGCATCGGTCGATTGGCGCAGTTTGGCAGGCAGCACCCGTTCAATTTTGGCAGCAGCACTTTCGATAGCTGGTATGGATGTAATACCCAACTCGCGGGTAATTATCAATCCCATGATAACGGCGGTGATTTCGTTGGCATTAAACATCAACGGGGGCAGGCGAAAACCGGGGCGCAGCGAATAACCGCCATGTCGCCCACGTTCGCCATCAATCGGGATGCCCATATCACGCAGCATCATGATGTAACGGCGGATACTGCGTACCTCCACCTCCAATATTTGTGCTAACTCTAGCCCACTGATTTCCCCGCGTGACTGTAACAGTTCGAGTATGGTCAAGAGGCGTGTGGTCGGATTGTACATTTTGAGAACTCGTTTATATCAGGACTGATTTTAACCTAAATTGGGTAGAAGATGTAAATATCACGGCATGGTGTTCAGGCTGTGGACAAAACCACTCATCCAACTTAAAGGAGTACTCATGACGATCAAGCGAATAAACCCCGATGCCCTGCATAAGAATCCGGCTTTTACGCAGGTGGCGACAGTTGATAGTTCAGCCAAGCTGGTCTATGTAGGTGGTCAAAATGCGGTCAATGTGAAGGGAGAGATTGTTGGTGATGACATCGGCACTCAAACCGAGCAGGCCTATAAGAATGTGCTGATTGCATTGGAAGCGGCAGGTGCGACACTGAATGACGTGTTCAAGATGACTATTTATATGGTGCAGGGGCATTCATTACAAGATGCGTATGCCGCCGCGCAAAAGGTGCAAGGTCGAAACGCCGCACCACCAACCATCAGCTTTATTATGGTAGCAGGGTTAGCTAATCCCAAATATCTGATTGAGATCGAAGCCGTAGCTGCGATTGCTTAAAGATCAAGGATCATCAGCATGAATGAAAGTACACCTGTTGGGAAAACAAAAGGTCAGGGTTGGGAGATCGGCGTGCGTCGTACTTTTCCAGTAGGCGCAGGCGAAATGTGGACACTGTTAACAACCCAACCCGGTTTAGGCTATTGGCTGGGGCAGGGTGTCGAGGCCGATTTCAATAAAGGTGATACCTATGAAACCAAAGAGAAAACAACCGGCGACATCCGCAGTTATGAAGCGGGCAGTTTAATCCGGTTGACGTGGCAGCCGTATGACTGGGATTTTAGATCTACGCTACAGATTCGGGTTATTCCGGTTAAAAGAGGAACAACGTTGAGTTTTCATCATGAAAAGTTGCAAGATAGCGACCAGCGCGAAGCCATGCGTCTGCATTGGGCGGCAATGATGGACAAATTTGGCGCGTTAATCGTCGGTAACAAAACGTAACAGTTTTGATATAACAACGTAAAAATGCCGATAATTGTTCGCCGCTGTGTTATTATTGTTCTATATTCTTTTTGCATCCTCATCTACTAGGTCGTGTAATGCCCGATTCGTTGACGATCATCCGGCAGGAAATAGCCAAAGGGCACGTAGTCCGTGCACGAAAGATTCTGCGCGTCTTGCTGGAAGAAACCCCCACGTCAGCCTTGTGGTATCTGGCATCGACCGTTTGCGAAACACCTGAACAAGAGATGGGCTGCATCAAAGAAGTCTTAAACATTGACCGCAATCATGTGCAAGCACGGCGGCGGTACATCGAGTTGAAACAGATGCGGCACGAGCCGCCACCGGTGCAGATGCCCCCGCTGATGGTGCTGGTTGAAGATTTGCCGATTCCAGATGCCATTCCGCTTGACCAACCAGACCCTTTCACCGCCAAGCATATGCGTCACAGCCGGTCACAGCGGCGCTGGGCAGCTTTGAGCATAACGGGAACCGTGGTTATGAGTTTGTCCTCGGCGTATTTCATGCTGACTGTTCTGGGTTCGCCCATACCGGCGCAGTTACGGGCATTGGTTACCGGTCAAAGGCCGGTTGAATCAGTGGGGAAACCCGTATTTGGTGTGCAAACCGGCAGTGGACAGGTGAACACGCCGTCTGCGCCGATGCCACCGGTTGAGGCAAAGGACGAAAAATACTCGCAGGAAGCCGCAGCCGGTGGGTTTGTGGTACACCCCAACAAGAGTGAACCCTTGCAGGCCGAAATGCCGGTCAATGATGTGCTTGATCCGGGCTTCGCTCACGAATATCTACTCAAAGCTGAAAAGGGGGAAGAGATCGCGGTAGCGGTACAGTTCTTCTCGCCAACAGCTAAAAAAGTCGCCGCTAACATGGCAATGCTCGACCCCGATGGCTTCAACGCGACTGCACAATGCGAACGCGGCTCGATTCTGACGGACGGTTCCAGCGTCACATTTATCTGCAAAATCAACAAATCGGGTAATTGGCGGTTGCAACTATTCGGTCATTCGGGCGAAAGCACGGGTGTATACATCGTGACTTATCAGCGCATGTGACCCCCTGTATTTGTAAAGATTTCCTCAGTTTTACTCAATGATTCCCTAAATCATATGTCGCTTATACTAAAATCAGATAATGGATCTGTTTTAGAGGGCTTTGTGATATGGCAGAAGCGACTTCCCCGGCAAACCGTTTTGGGCAATATGCCGTTCAAGAAAAACTCGGCAGCGGCGGGATGGCCGTTGTTTATAAGGCGCACAACGACGAGACAAATGCGACTGTCGCGCTGAAGATTTTGCGCTCGTCCATTATGGAGCAGCAGGGTGTTGTCGAGCGTTTTAAGCAGGAAGCGACGATAGCTAATCACCTGCGCCATGCCCATATTGTTCCGGTCAACGCTTATGGTCAAATCAAAGGCCGTTACTTCTTGGATATGGCTTATATGGCGGGTGGCACGCTGGCAGAACGCTTTGCCCAACCTGTAGAAATTGGTGCACAGGAAGTGGTGCGGCTGCTGCGAAATATCGCGGGCGCACTGGATTATGCCCACCAACAGGGTGTTATTCACCGCGACTTGAAGCTCGAAAACATTTTGCTGGATAGTCAGGGAAATGCATCACTGGCGGATTTCAGCATCGCTCGCTTGAATGACGGGAGCAAATTGACCGCCACTGGCTTTGTAGTCGGTACACCGATGACGATTGCGCCGGAACAGGCGCGCGGTGACGCAAACTTGGATTATCGGGCGGATTTGTATTCGCTGGCAGTCATTGCCTATGTATTGGCTGTCGGGCGCTATCCGTTTAATGGTAGTAATCCGCTGGCTATTTTGCACCAACATCTGGCGGAACCTGTGCCACCTCCCAGCCAGATCAATCCGAATTTACCCAAGGGGTTGGATGCAGTCTTGCTGAGAGGATTAGCCAAGCAGCCGGGTGACCGGTATCCCAGCGCGGATATGCTGGTGGAATCCTTCGCGCGGGTGGTTTCCGATCAGTCAATCAGCCGGACGGTTGTCGACCTGCATACGGATTCAGCAGGTAACCCCGTTCAAATATTAATCGGCAAACCCAGTGATTCTGCCGATGATTGGGTGGAGAAAGCAGTAGCGTCATCTAATCAGGATGAAGCCATTGGCTATTTGAAACGGGCGCTGGAAATCGAACCGCTTCATTCCAAGGCAAACCGTCTATTGTTTCAATTGGAGGGTGCCGTCCCCAAAGGCACTCCTTCCAAGCCTAAAATGGCCGCACCGGTAGTCATGAACGATTTGTCGTCACTGAAGAAAGTGAATCGATCCGGTCAAAGACGCAGCACATGGTCATACGCGGTCGTCATCGGTTCAATCGTGGTTGGCATTTCAACCTTGTTTTTCCTTCTGAGTTTATCGGGTTCGCCGATTGCAACCCAGATAGGGAATTTCATTCAAGGTAAACAGGCTGTGACTGCCATCGGCGGCGTGCCAATTAAACAGGTTCCGAATGCAGTGATGAAGATTACGCCACAATTTCAGACAGCAATTGGTTCGGGGCAGAAGATTAACGATATATTGGAGAATGGTTTTTCCCACGCTTATGTGTTTGATGCGGCTGCCGGTCAAACGGTGGATATGGGTGTGTGGCTGGTGGCTTCAGCCGGTCAACATCTGACGAAAAATGTGGCAGTGGTCGATTCTGCTGGAAAGAATGCATCTGACCGCTGCCATATGTCAAATAATCCGAATGCCGATTCGAGTGTCAATTTTAGCTGTCAGATCAACCAGACCGGTCAATGGTCGCTGCGGGTGCTGGGAATTGATGGTGAAAGTACCGGTTCATTTTGGGTGTCCTTGCAACGCACCCGATAATGCCATTCTACGCAACTATTCATTGCTGTGATGTGGTTTTGAAGAAGTCGCCTATTAACGCATTTACGCGGTCAGGTTCTTCATGCAGTATCCAATGGGTGGCTTCTTCAAAGTAAACCAGCCGCCCATCCTCACACAGTTCAACGCTGGCCTGCGCCATCTCCGAGTTGAGAAACGGGTCTTGCTTACCCCACAAAATAAATGTGGGTATTTTGACGTGTGGGTCGGGAGGATTTGGCAAGTCCTGAAAAATAGCACGATACCAATTAATCATGCCTTTAAGCGCCCCCGGCTGCGCCCATGCTTTCTGGTACTCGATCATATCTTCATCGCTGAATGCTCCCGGTTTGGCACCCGCTTGTATTCCCTGCGCCATTCTTGCGCTCATCAACCCAAATAGCGATTCAGGTATGAACGGTATTTGGAAGTACAGCATGTACCAACTTTTCCGCAACTGTGACCAATCTGAAGTGAGTGTTTGACGAAAAACATCATGATGGGGAACATTGAGAATGACGACTTTTGATAATCGTTCAGGGTATTTGCAGGCGGTCCACCATGCCACACCTGCACCCCAATCGTGCCCCACTACAATGGCAGTCTCGCGTCCACTGGCATCTATCAGGCCGATTACATCCGCTGACAGTTCATTCAGATTGTAGGCGGCGATGCCATCCGGTTTATCGCTGATGTTATAACCGCGCTGGTCAGGAGCCCACACGCGGTATCCCTGTGCGGCGAGGTAATCTATTTGCTTGCGCCATCCGTACCAGAATTCAGGGAAGCCATGCAATAAAATCACCAATGGACCATCTATCGGCCCGGCCTGCACGACATGCAGATGTATGCCGTTGGTTTTGATGTGTTCGTGGTCGTAGAGGATCATAGTTATGCCTTTTTAGCAGAGTTGCTTAACTCAAGCTGCCCGTTTTACGGAGCAGGTAACGTTCGTGAATTAACTGAATCCCTTTGCTATCCACATAGAAGTCACTGTAAATTTTGCTGCCGCCGTTGAGGACATAAAACGAGCGCTTGTCCTGCTGGATTGATTCGGGAAGCAGCGTCACCGAGTTGCTGCCGAATTTATCTTTCTCGGTGAGGGTTAGCAAATCGCCCACACGGCGGATTTCAAAGCGCATGGTGTTTTTATAAGTCTGGTAAACACCTTCAAGTTCGGCTAATTGGCGTTCATTGCGTACAAATGGCAGCGCTTCGGGATCTTCACCCAGCAACCCTGCCAGTGCATACATGCCAAACGCGCCCGTGCCATAGCCGCTGCCGTTGGTGAGTACGGCAACCCCAATGTTCTTGTCGGGAATGAAGCCCATATAGGCAGTAGCGACACCGACCGATCCGCCATGCCCGACTAACGCTTGACCGAGAAAGTTACTTTTGGTTCCCAGCCCGTAGCCATACGTTTCGCTGCCGAACAAGCTGCCCACTATCGGCGTGGGGATATGCGGTTTAATCATCTCGCTAAAGGAGGCAGGACTGATAACCGGCTGACCTTGTTTCAAAAAGGTGCTGGCATATTTCGCCAGATCTAGCACGCTGCTGATGATGCCCCCGGCTGCGCCGATGCCGCTGTAAACATAGGTGGCGGGTGTGCGCCCTTTCTGTGCCCAGTTGACGTATGGCATGGCGACATCAGGATCAGCTTCTACATCATTTTTACGGAAGTAACTGCGGGACATGCCCAACGGTTCCAGAATATGTTGGTCAACATAATCCTCAAATTCCATGCCTGATAGCTGCTCGATAATCGCGCCGAGCAGCATGTAACCTTCGTTGAAGTAAAACCAGCGTTCACCGGGTTTAGTCCACGTCCAATCTTCCGCGCCCTGCATAAAGGTGAGCATGTCGGCAGGGGTGGCGATGGGCAGCCAGCTTTCGGTTGAGCCGATAGCGCCGCCGATCAACTGCTCGGCATAACCGAGGGCGGGAATACCCGATGTGTGCGACATAAAATGTTTGATGCAGACGGTTTCGCCGCCGGGGTGAATATCAAACGGCATGTACTTTTCAATCGGATCATCCACACTCAACTTACCCTGTTCCGCAAGCTGCATGATGGCGATGCAGGTGAAAGACTTTGTGACCGAGCCGATGCTGTACAGGGTGTGGTCGGTGGCGGGCAAACCACGCTCAACATCGCGGTAGCCAAACCCGCGTGACCAAACCACGTTATCACCTTCAACCAGCGCGATGCTGAGGCCGGGCAATTTGGTCTGCGCGATTTTTTCAAAGATGAATTTTTCCAGTTGAGCGTAGGCCATGTTCTGAACTCCTTAAGCGGGCAGGTGAATGTATAGATTGTGTGTGTGCAGCCGGAATTGTAGCGAGTGCGCGGCGTAAATTGTAACTGTTTGGTATCAGACGGTTCTAAACTTGCCAGAATTCTTGAGGGGTCAAGAACAGCAAATATTCGATGCTGTCGGCACGACAATCCAGAATTTCGGCCCACTCGTGCAGGGTCATAATATACTTTTGATAATCATCGACTGTTCCAGCCGAAAATATGCGCCCACCCAACAGTTTATTCAGCGATTGCAGTATTCGTGTGTCGAGAATTAGCGGATAGTGATCAATGCCGCAGCCGAGTCCGGCAAAGTAAAGATACTTGGTGAAGTACGACTGACCCCAAAAAGGAATATGCGCTTCCATGAGGGTGTTGAATGCCTCGCCGACACTCCCCCGTTTGATGCTTCTTAATGCCGTTAACAGAACACTATCCAGTTGTTCGATGCTCTGGGTGATTTGTGCGCCACGCCACGGACCATAACCCACCGTACCATATCCCCACAGCATACTCGCTAAGAAAAGCTGCCGGATGTCAGACGGAGATTCGGTTTCGCTGGCTTCGCGTGCCAGCGGGACAATATCCAGCCTACGAATCGCGCTGGGATGGCGCTGTAAGAGGATTTGGAGTTCTTTGAGCTGGATTGCATCCAGCCACTTTTCGGGATAAAAGATTTGCGCGGGTTGGTGGCTCAAGGTGGCATTTTGCAGCCATTCCCGAAGTCGGTTCAGCTTTGAGGGCGGACGGTACAAAAAATCACGCGGTTCAATGCTCTGGTTTGATTCCATCCTTGACCTGACCCCCTAAACGAAGTAAATACGCCCCGAATCTATTCTACCTTCGCATCCACTTTAGCACACGCGGCCAGACCTGCGTGTAGGCGGCATAGAGCACCGCAAATGGGGCGAAATCCCATGCACCGATGTAGCGCGTGACCGTGCCGCGAAAACCGCGCTTAAACTCATAGACACCCCACATCGAGTCGGACTCGTTAAAGTCGTTGGGTGCGCCCCACATATCATAAAGTGCATAACCGTTGGTCTTCGCCCATCGGATGGCCTCCCACTGGAGCAAATAGTTAGGCATCCGGTCGCGTTCTTCGTTGGATGACGCGCCGTAGATATACCAGCAGGTGCGCCCAAAATGAAAGAGGATGACATGGGCAATCGCTTTACCGTTAACTTCCGCAATTAACGGATGGGCGAGACCTGCTTCCATGAATACCTGCCATGCCTGCTGGTAATAATCCGGCGGGCGGATCAGGAAATGGTCGCGCTCGCCTGTCATACGGTATAGGTCATAGAGCGTGGGCAAATCCGCCAGTGTTCCAGCACGGACGCTCACGCCTTTTTTCTCGGCAGTACGGACTTTGCGGCGGGTGTTCTGGCTCATCGCCGCCAGCAGTTCGTCCTCGCTGCGGCTCAGATCAACCGTGATGGTATTGCGGAACTGCACCTGATCGGCAGAGAAGCGCCAACCGCGATCTTCAAGTGTGCGTAGTACTGCCTGTCCGGTGATGTCGGGCGCATCGGGGTTGTCGTCGTCACCTTCAGGAATTCCGGTGGCGGCGATCACATCCGGGTCGATCTTGAGCCAGATCGCCATGTGTTTGCGGGCAAGCCTTTGCAGATGGTCAAAGACTTCTGCAACCAAATTTGCATCGCTGTAATCAAGCGCTGGCCCTTTGGAAATGTACATGACTTTCAACGGGCCGACGCTCCGTACCCCGACCGAGGCCATCGCCACGATGCGCCCATCACGCTCGAAGGCCAACCGCAGCGGCTGCCAGCCCGTAGTGGCACGTTTGAATTCACCCCATTCCCAGCTTTGCAGCACATGGGCATAGGGCAGGCCGCGCAGGGTTGTGTTCCATTGGTCGCGGTCGGTGATGGTGGTGACGTTTAGCATGAAGTCGTTAATCTATCGTTGAGAGTCATTAGGTTTAGTCTACAGTCGCCAGCTATCAGTCGCCAGTTAAGATGTTGGTGAAGATGTGACCTCTACGGTTACAAGTGAGGTCACATGCGGCCTAGCTCGTTTCTACTTAGCGCGTTTTGTACTCATAAGTAAATGTCGCGGTTTGACCGGGTTCGATGGTCGCGACCCAGCGTAACAAATTGCCGGTTTCGCGGGTTGGTTCGGATGAAAACACTAATTCCTCGGCATATGTATTCTGCCGATCCACCACCTCTATCGTCACCGTTTTGGTGCTGAAGTTGGTCAGCGTCAGTTCGACGTTGTGCTGCGTGCTAAAGAATACGCCGGTGATTGCCGTCTGACTCTCGCTGCGTTTGACGCGCACATCTTGCAACTGTCCGACGGTGATGCTGCCCTCACTGCCCACCGGAGTCACTTCCATGAAATCGCTGCCGATAAAGTAGCTGTTTTGATACGAGCGCACGATGCCTTCTGGCAGCGGCAGCTTGGACTCATTGCGAACCTTATAAATGACACTGGTTTGTTGGTCGCTTTCGGCGTTCCAGATCAATGTGCGGCGGGCAGGCAGCGCGCCTTCGAATTGGCTGAGGTAAACCGTTTCCCCGCTGTTCGCCGTCACTTCACCGATGTCATAAATATATTGGATGCTGGCTGCGCCGACCTCGCCGCCGCCGCTTGAAGGCTGGTCATAACCGACAATCATCTGGTTGGTCGTCGCCGCTGAAATCGAGCTGACCTGCTGCGAGGTATCGACCCGTCCGGCGATCAGGTGGGTGTTGACAGCTTCCAGATCGAAAGCGCTGTTCTGGATTTCAGCGAAGAAGTTGAAATCTACGGTCGCTGCTGTGTCATCGCCCAGCGCCATGTCGTATCGCGGTGTCCAACTCAGGCCGTTGAGGAGATATTCGAGTGTGATTTGACGCGCTCCCTCGCCGCTGCCTGTTTCCCACGACAGTGAAAGCCCACTGTCGCCGCGTTGGATGCGGTACTGCGACACGCGTTTGTTATCCTCACGAACGGTCAGCGTATTGTCGATGATCGAGGCGGGTAAGGTCACTTTGGCGTTGACCCCGGCAGGCAAGGTGATGTTGTCGC
>JBBSBS010000069.1:0-20675 GCA_038251045.1 Aggregatilineales bacterium
ATGAGCATATATGCAAGAGAGGCCACAGCAGCCTCTCTTTTGATTCTGGCGCAAGTTCTTAGCCCGTTGCAGGCGATGGCTTGCTTACGGCAAAAGTCTTGCCATCTGTGGAGTAAAGTTCATCGGCTTTCAATGGCAGGTAATCCATCGTGTAACCATTCGGTAGGGATACTTGCTCTAGGGCAGATGGGTCAGCCGCAAACGTGTCCAGATTCTCATCGACCATGACAACCTGCCAATCTTGCCCTGCCGATAGGCCAACATCGCTGGCACTGACCGGTTGACCGACGAAATCGGCTCCTTTGGCTTGCCCTTCATCGACCTCGAATTTTGCGCCGAGCGTAAAGCGGGCGAACTGATAATCGGGTAAATAGAATTCAAAGAAACGCCAATTGCTGGATAGCAGCAGTGTATTGTCCGGTTTGAAATTCTGTCTGACCGCCGTGAGTTGGTTCTCAAGTAATTGGTCATGCTCGCGTAATGTACTGTAGGTCAGCAGTTTGAAGCTATTTTGGCCCAGCGGATAGGTCGGGCCGATGATGAACACCGCCGCTCCCACCAGCACGATGATAGCAGTTGCAGCCCGTAGAATGACCGGTCGTGTCTGCAACAAACGGTAAAGACCCTGTGCGCTGATGACAATTAGGGCAGGTAAGAAAACGAACACCAATCCTTGCTGCCCCATGTGAATGAAAGCATAAAAGACAATTGCCGGCGTGATCCACAACAGCACGAACCACACTTTAGCGTTAGTCAGCCAGCGCCGGAAGTTTGCTGGTATCTGTGGCAGCCAGTACAACGCCGGTAATGCCGCGATTGACCATGCGTAGAGCGTGTATGGAATCAGTTTGTTGAAGATATTGCGTCGCAGCCCGAATTCACCTGCGCCATCCAATAAGGATGTTGTCGTAAAGAAGCTGGTGGAGAATGCGGCGGAACCGTCCAGATAAGCACGGATGCCGCCCGTGAGCGCCATCAACGGAATGAACCACGCAGCCGTAATCAACCCGCCGAGTACCAATGCACCTAAGATGCGAACGATGCCGATCCGGTAACAGGCGAAAATAATCATCGGCGCGAGGAACAACAAATCCTGCTGCCGGAATCCACCAACCAATGCTAGAACGACTACCGTCCACCATAACCAGCGCGTCTGCCCGATCATGATCCGGTAGAGCAGCCACGCCGAGTATGTGATGGCAAACAGATCAAGCGCGTGGGGTAGGGCAATTTCACCGTAAAACCAGAACAGCGGGCTGCTAATCAGGAACAGGCTGGCAATGATGCCGGTCGTGGGGTTGAACATTTCCTTCCCCAGATAGAACATGGCGACCGCCGCCAATCCACTGCTGACGACGCTGATGAAAAGCATGGTTCGCTGTGGGTCATTGAATAACGCGTTGACCGCCTGTGCAATGACGATATACACAATGTAGCCGGGGAACTGCGGTGCGCCAGCCTGCACATTGTAATCCAATATGCCAAAGGCCATATTGACCGAGTCCCAATGGTAAAGATATTGGCTCTGGAATAACAGACGAGTCACAATCGTCAGTAAGAATAGGCCAAGTGCGACCCAACGCCATTGACGTGGGTTATTGATGTCGAATGCAGTGGTCAATCCGTTCCTCCAGTGGCGCGTTTCAGGCTTTGAGTTTGTAATTGTTTGTGCGATTCACGGCGTGTCAGCAGGCGCGGCACGATAAAGTAAACCGCGATCAGAGCGACCAGCAGCGGGAGCAGGCTGGCATAACCCGGTAATCCGGCGATCATCGCATAATTACGGGCGATCTTGCCTTGTGCCAAAAGGGGCACCGAGTAGTCAAGCAGCGTATTGCTCTGGTTCATGAGACTGAAAGTCGTAGGCCACGTCGTGATTTCCGGCCACGATTGTCCGGCGATGTGCATCCCCCACACACTCACAACCGATATAGCGACCAGCACGCCCACCAGCACCCGCCCCCAGATTTTATCGAGCAGCCAATTGAAGGCGAAGATAATCGGCAGCACCATAAATGGCAGCATCGGAATCAGGTAACGCGGCCCGATCGTATAACCACCCCACCACATCACGCTAGATGAATTGTAGAACAGGAAGAAGGCCACGAACAACCCGATGACGGTTACCACGCCGCGCTTATCCTTCTGCTGTTTCCACATCAGATAGAAACCCCAGATCGCCAGCAGCAGGAAGGGTGACGTGATGAAAATGCCGCGTATCGGGCTGAAGGTCAACCCATACAAACGCACCAGATTATCGCCGGATGGCAACTGCAAACTGAGGAAACCGGATTGGTGCTCACCTTGCCAGTTGGTCGAATATTTGTATCCAAGCGGGATAATGGAATTGAACGCCAGATAATTAAATCCCGCGAAGATGACCATCAGCGGCAGCGCACCCACTACCACCCGATACAGCGCGATACGGTTGCGTATTCGGTACAGCGCCCACAGGAAAATGATACCCAGCGCGGGAACAACCGGATATTCGGTGATGGCTGAAAAACTGAACAGTACACCTACCGCCCACAACCAGTTCAGGCTGGCATCTTCATAGATCACCCGCCACAACAGGTAGAAGCCGACAAATGCGCCGAAGGCCGCCAGTTGGTGCTGGTACAGCGCGTTGCTGTAAGGGAACGCCATCGTCGCCAGTCCGTAAGCCAGTGCCAGCAGAAAAGCGTAGCTGTCCTTTTTGGCGAAGCGCGCCGCCATCAAAAAGACGATTACACCCAACAATGCTGATGGCACAGCCGATGCGAAGAACGTAATAAACGCCAACGCCATATATTCATAGACCGCCTGTGGTCGAATTCCTTGTCCATCCGGGTTGAGTGTGTCACTCATACTGCCCAGACCTTTACCGCTTTCGATGAAATGTTGTATCGGTGGTAAGGCTGCGACCGCCTTAAAAACCATATAAAACGGCAGCGCGAGCAGTGACGGGCCGGGTGATTTGTCACTGTAAAAATTGCCAGTGCAATCGCCGCCTAACACATTGTTGGGGTCAGCGACGAACGGGCCGGGGAAGCAGGCCAGATCACCGGTATTGGTATGGTAGTCATTAATCTTGAGCGTCCCTTGGTCACCGACCGCATATACAATATCGGCACGCGAGTTTGCACCCCAATCCGCCCATTTAGGCAGGAAGTATCCGTAACAGATCACCAAAATAATAAAAAGGGTTATCGCATAAGTTCGTCTGGAAGGCTGCACAGTCATATTTGCCTCAGATCATCATCTTGAAATTGCACGGTAAGCCTACGCCGCAAACCTTACATTCAAATAAACATACAGATTATTAGATCGCAGTAATCAGGGGTATTAGGCTTCAGCTTTGCCGAGGTAACGCGCCAGAAGCAGGGCTGAAAGTGCCAGCAGTATCAACAGCAGCCCTGCCCAGATGGCGGCATTAATGTTGCGTTCAAATTCTTTGTAGATGAGCAGCGGCATCGTTTGGGTGATGCCTTGCAAACTGCCAGCAAACAGAATGGTCGCGCCGAATTCACCGAGCGCCCGCGCCCAACTGAGAGCCAATCCAGCCCCCAGCGCCCGACTCGAAAGTGGCAGGGTGATTTCCCAAAAGAGTGTAAAACCAGCCGCGCCATCTACCCGACCAGCCGCTTCAATCTCAGGATCGACCCCTTGAAAGGCAATTTGCGCCGCCCGAATATAAAACGGTGCAGCGACAAATGTCTGTGCCAGAATGACCGCTGCCGTGCTAAAGGGCAGTGCAAGACCCACCATTTCCAGTGCTGGTCCAAATAACCCACGCCGACCAAATGCCACCAATAAGCCGAGTCCGGCGACCGCCGGTGGCAGCACCACCGGCAGCTCTACGATGACGCTGACTAAACGCTTCATTCTAAATTGGTGGCGAGCAAGGAAATAAGCCAGCGGCGTGCCCAAGAGGATGGTCAGTAAAGCCGTGACACTGGTGGTAAACAAACTGAGCATCACCGCAGGCACGAGGCTGCTGCTCACCGTTTCATCCCATGCGCGGGTTTGCAAGGCGCGAATCACCAGCGCAAAAATGGGCAGAATCAGAAACAGCAGGCTAACAGCCGCCATCAATGCCAGCAGGGTTTTACCGGGTAGGGCATCGCTGACTGCTTGCATCCGGGTTCTTTGGGGCAATTTTGGCGGCATAGCGGGATTCTATTCGTCCCCTGTGCAGCTGTTAAGGACAGTTAGTGTCGCGAGGTTGCCGATATAACGCAGACCCTGCGCATCACCCGGCACTACCAAGCGTAATGGACCGTGTTTGTCCGTAATAGGTTGCCCATTTTTGGCATATGCCACCATAATCAGATTATTGTCGCCGTTCGGGTCGAACTCATGCCATTTGACGATGCAGCGGAAGCTGTCTGCTGAGCGTGCCATGACTCGCATCAGATCGGGTTGGTCGTCATTCAGGGCAACCTCCGCCTTCTGCAACAAATCCCACAAACGCACGCCGGTAAAAGCCGCTTCTGCTACCCGATCATCATTGGCATAGGCTGTGTCTACGCTATAGGCTTGAAAATTATCCTGTAGATTGGTAATCGTCAGGGTAAGCGGCTGCGCGACTGCGCCTTCTACTTTCAGCATAAGTCCCTCGGTAGATGTGTTATAAAAAAGGCACCAGATTTCAGGTTATCATAGCACAAATAAGCAGTGTCTATTGGCCCACAACTGGCGCATCGCGCAGGCTCAGATTCACCAATCTGCTGACATATCGCCCATCATGTGCATCCCCCGGCACAATCAGCCGCAGGCCGTCAATAGGCTGCCCATCTTGCTCAAAGGCCACCAGAATAGGTTGGTTGCCGAAATCGGGATCAATTTCACCCCACGAGATCACCGTTTCATAACCATCGCTGCCGGTTGCGACGATAAACATACTGAGCTTGTCATTTTTGACATCCGCATTCAAATTCGGTTGCGACGCGCTCAAAATATCCCACAATTTGACCCCCATAAACGAGGCCGTTATTGTGTCGTCACCGCTTTTGTAGATAGCATCCATGCTGAACGTGGTGTAATTGTGTTGGAGTGATTCCACCGTCAACATCAGCGGGTTGAGCACCTGCCCATCAACCATCAGAGTGCCGTCTGTTGACAAGTTGATGGTCGCCTGAACTTGAGGAATTCTTGCCGGAATGAATCCCCACTTTGCCAGAATATTCTGTCCCTCATGGGATAGCACATAAGCGATAAATTCACCCGCCAACTCAGGATTTCCTGCGGTATCCGTCACAGCAATTGGATAGGCCGCCAGCGTGTTAATCGCATCCGGTATCTGTATTGTCTTGACCTGATCGGCAATGTCCGGCGTAACGTCCGAATGATAAACCAGTCCGGCATCTGCCTCGCCCAACGCCACCTTTGCTGCGACCTGCCGCACATTATCTTCTTCTGAAACGATATTGCCGTAGAATGCGGCTTTGTAAGCCTCGCCGTAGTTCGGGTCTGCCAACAGCTTTTCGATCATCGCATCGGTGTAATCGCGAACCGGAACTCTTGGCGCTGCCACCACCAACTTTATGCCTGCCTTAGCTAAGTCATGCAGCGATTCGATTTTTGCCGGATTATCAGCCGGAAGAATGAGAACCAAGCGATTCTTAGCAAAAGTCCGTGGTTCACCTGCAATCCGCCGCGCATCAATGGCAAACGCCATCTGTTTGGCATTAGCGCTGGCGAAAATATCAGCCGGTGCGCCTTCCGCAAGCTGCGTCGCTAACGTGGCTGAACTGCCAAAGTTGAATACTACATTCACTCCACGATGCGCTGACTTGAAGCCCTCACCGATTTCGGCAAATGCATCCGTCAGTGACGACGCGGCGAATACCGTCAGCGTTTGGCTCTCCTGTGCGATCACACTTCCGGCTACTGTTAATATGAGAACAGCCAAACTCAAAATGACTGCAACTATTCGGCGTGACATCCTTACTCCTTTGACCTATCCAGAATGTTTTCGAGTCGGGCAATCCATATCAGAATCGCTTCAAGCTGCGCAATCTCCAATTCAAGAGTCAGGTTGCCGGTGCTCCGGTCATTTATGTCCCGCTGCTCAAGCAGAGAATCGCGTTTTTGCTCACACATCGTTTTCTGATTCTTGAGCACGATACGGACAGGTAAGCCAAGCAATCGCACCACGTACAATCGGCTCAAGAATTCAACCCGCACACGCCGCACGCTGGGCGACGGTTGTGCCGCGTTCAACCATGCCATCACATTAGCTTCCCCACCCGTTGTAATGGTAAATACGGTGCGCGGGGGAGCATCAGCAGAATAGGCTTCTTCACCGGTGATAAATCCCTGTGTTTGCAGGCGTTTTAAAACGGCGTAAAGTTGGCTGGTACTCAGCTTCCAAACCCGCCCCAATGCCTGTTTATCCTGAAACGTTTCCAGTAATTGATAGCCATGCTGGGGCTGTGCCATCAATAATCCAAGCAGCGTTTCGTCCGGTGTCGGTTGACTCATAGCCCTATTCTATCGTGGAATAGATTATGAAACAATTACAGTGGCAGCTAAATGGGTGAAGGAATACAATTGCCATCATTAATGGGGATACATAGGAAGATACTAACTTGGCTGCAACGATCCTTGTTGTAGATGATGATTTTCTCAACCGTGAGCTGTTACAAGCCCACATGGAGAACGCCCAATATCGCGTGCTGTTGGCAAACAGTGGCGAAAAAGCCCTCATCGTGGCGGCGGATGGGCAGCCCAATCTTATCTTGATGGATGTCAATATGACTGGCCTGAACGGCTATGACACCTGTAGCCGTCTTAAGAAGGCGGAGGATACCCGCCACATTCCGGTGCTGCTCATGACGGCGATGGACGACGAGGAAAATAAGACACAGGCCGTACAGGCTGGCGCAGATGGTTTTGTATCCAAACCGTTTGATATACACGCCATGTTGGAAAAAATTCGCCAACTCATTCAGGGTCAATGACACTCGCCAATACCTGACGATTACCCACCGAATCAAATGATTTATTGGCGCATCCCTCCGGTTGCTGGTACAAAAGCCATACGATCAAGATTAGGGTGGCAGTATGACATTAGGTAGAAGGCCAACCAATCGACGCGGACGTGACGGTCTACCAGCATGGTTAATATTTCTGATAGGGATTGCACTGGTATTCGGCATTTATTACGTTTGGTTGGGTATACAAAGCTTCTTGCGCAGCGGCGGGCGTGGCATTATCGAGTCCACCCGCAGCGCGGCTATCGTGTCGACTGCCACCGCCGCAGCGGTTGAAACCGGCATCCCGACCATTCGTCCCACGCAGACACCCTTCCCCCCATGTGAAGCCTTCACCGTGATCGTACCGAATGCCCGCGTTCGTGGCGCACCCGGCGATAACGGAGCCATTATCACCTCATTTTTTGAAGGCGATCCCGTTTGTGTCGTAGGCCGCGCTGCCCCCGGTAGTGAATGGTATATTATTGACTGGAAGCCAGAAACGCGTCGCGTCGATATTGCCTATATGCACGAGAGTGTCATCGCGTCAAAAAATCCAACGCCAACCGTGACTCGTACGCCAAAACCCTTGCCCAGTGTCACGCCGGAACCAACCCTAACGCCATCGCAAACGCCTACCATTGGGCCAACCGCCACCCGTGATCCACTCTTGACCGATACGCCTACACCCAGCCTTACACCGACTGCGACCTCAGCCCTGCAAAGTGCCTGAGCCTAACGTCGGCTGTAACCGAATTGCAGCGCCCGATTGAACAATTGACGTGGGTGCATTTGCACCACCACACCCGCCAGCAGCCGGAATCCCGCCCCAATGCACAGTACCGTCACGATGGGCATGTTACCGGTACTGAGTAGCTTACCCAGAATGGGGCCGATGAACATCGCCATGAAGACCACCTGATGATAGGCGGTGGTGAACGCCTGTTTATTTCCGCTGGGCGACATTTCGCTGAAATAAGAAAATTGACCAATGTTAACAATCGTCCACGACGCACCGCCGATTGCGGCTGACAGTAGCGTAATTGGCAGGCTGTGGGCACCGGCAATAATAAATGCCGAAATGCCTGTACCCACCAGCCCGACGGCGATCATAGACCTATTGCCGAAGCGCCCGATAATTTGACCGGTAAATGCCGCGATCAATGCGCCGGATGCCAGCTCGACCAGACCGAAATTGCTTAAGAACCACTCATCCGCGCGCAGGTTATTGACCATATACAGTGAAACCAGCGGTCGAATAGCAGTAAAGGTCATAAAGCACAGCGAAACCACAATAGCCACTACTTGAAAAGGTGGGTAGCGCCACGGGTTGATCTGCGTGTTTGGCTCGTTGATTGGTGGGGTGACCAGTTCAGGAATGACCCTTACCTGATTAACATGCCACCAACTGACAAACGACAGCAGGAACCCTACTATAAATATGACTTGATAATTGAATGGAAAGGGCGCTTTTTCCAACCAGAAACCCATCATTAGCCCGCTGATGGCGACCGTGATGTTCAGCATCATCATGCGGCGCGTATGTAACGCCGGTACCATCTTGCTGGATACGGCCTCGCGATACATGACAATAAACCCTACCGCCGCGATTCCTTGCCCCGCAGCCGGCAGCAGCACCGACAAAATCAACCACGGCAGCTGGATCGAGGTTGGCAGAAACGCGGTCAACGCTGGCAGCAAGAAAGCCAGCCGGAAAATAATACCGGGGATTTTGATGGCTTCACGTGAACTGTTGTAATGTCTCATCCAGCGTCCGGCTACCGACGACATCAGAAACAGAATAAGCGCCGGTAATGCCGCCAGCAGGGTAAGCTGTGTTGCATCCGCCCCCAGTCGGATAGCATAAACTTCACGGAAACGGTCAATTGCTGGGATGGCGAGGCCGAACCATACAATATCCATCACAAGGTGGTGAAAATTAAACTGTTCTTTGCTAACGTTCATGACGGCAGCGCGTGAAGCATTCATGGAAAACGAAATATCCTCTGTCACTGTATAGATTATGTTGTGTATATCGAATCACCGTATGCGAGGAGGCAGCATATGCAACCGACTCGTATCTGAGGGATACCAGCCCTAGTTGCAAGAGCACAAATCATGGATTGGTGTACGACCAATCTACCGATAAGTGTACGGCTACATATATCATACGAAGTTAGTGATTTTCTGGAAATATCCAAGTTAAAGCCACTTTCGTGTGGTTGAAACCGGATAAGACTCGCTGTATAGTGTTATAAAGAGAGTCTCCACACTAATCTATGATGGAGTTATTGCATGTCATTCTTCGGAAATCGCCGTCAAGTCGAGACCAATCCGGCTCCTGACGTTGAGCCAATTCAAATCACCAAACCATCTTTGCCGCAGCCTGCCATTGGGTTCGACACCGTTCTCGGCCCCAATAGTGTCCTCGAAGGCACATTTCAAAGTAATGCGAATGTCCGCTTGGACGGCACGTTTAGCGGCGCATTAGAGATCAATGGCAATATTCTGGTTGGTGAAACCGCCAAAATCAAAGCCGACATCAACGCCCGCAACATTTCGGTTGCTGGCGCGGTCAGGGGCAACATCACCGGCAAAAAAGTTCAGGTTTTACGCACAGGCCGAGTCTGGGGTGATATTCGTGCCACCGCGCTCACCACCGAGGAAGGCGCATTCATTGATGGTAAGATCACGATGGTCGGTCACGAATCATCAGCCAATCCCGACACCATGCTTGCACCAGAAGATAAACCGGAAACGGCTGCCAGTATCCAGCAAGATTTGCGTGATGCGGTAGTACAAGCAGATGAATCTCTAACCGAAGTTGATGCGCCACCTTCTGACGAGGACGAAGATTCACCCACGCTGTAAATGTCTTGGTTCTGCCGCCTAAGCCGAAAGTTATGAATTAGCTATGCGTCGATTGCTGAATGTGTTATTTGTATTAAGTATAGGGGCTGCGGTTACGGCTACACTACTAGAGCCGAACCATCCTGTGACTCATCCCCTACAGCTTTCGGTTATCATTTTGATTGTGGTTATCTTACTCGACCGAATCTTCGGCTGGTTTAAACCCCGCTATGAGAGCAACATTGCGCGTTCTTTAGTCGGTGAAATCGAGCAGTTGTACTTTCGTTGTATGCGCGAAATGCTCAGTGATGATCCCAACCTCGTACAGGTTATCAATGACTTGCAGCGCATTTTGTCGATTGATAAAAATTATAAGAACGCCCAGCACTATCTCAATCGCGCGCTCTTGCTGCGTGCCCACAACAACGGTCACAGCGGGGCGATCTCGCGTCATACGTCTGATTTCCGCACCTTACAGGAGCAGTTAATCGACCCCGATCCAGCTATACGTAAATCCGTCGTCATGGAATTGATTCAATTTGGCGATAAGGCTGTTGATCCGCTGATTGCGCTTTTAATGGATGATGACAGCGATGTGCGCGTTCATGCCGCCACCGCCCTCGGTTGGGTAGGCGGGCACGATGCCGTACAACCGTTGCTGGTCGCATTGAATGATGAAAACCAATTTGTGCGCCGTTACGCGGCCCGTGCCTTATGTTGGGTAGTCGATGAATCCGCCATCGAAAACCTCATCGATAGCCTCAAGGATACCGATGCCTACGTGCGGCGGTACGTGGCGCGCGCCCTCGGTTGGAGTCAGGACAATCGCGCCATACGCCCTCTAGTTGAATTATTGATGGTCGAACAGAGCGAAGATGTGCGTGAATATGCCATCGCAGCGTTGGCTGATCTCGGTGAACGTAACGTACGCATCGCGCGTCCCAGCCAAATGGCAGTTGAGGGCTAAGATGCGGATTAGCCTCGATGTCGTAGATTTGCTTCAGTTGCAAGAAATTTGGAGCAGACGACCTATCGTAACCGCTTTCACCCGCTTGGAAGAACGTCCAACCATCCGCCCCTCCCTTGAAACCTTTAATGTGGACGATTTATTGCCCCGTTTGTCGCGCCTCAAACGGTCACCAGCATGGCTTTCTCGTCGCGGCATTTCCCTGATTCACGATCCCGCCCTTGTACCGATAGGTGACCTATCCGAAGATCAACTGATGGAATTGTATCCAGAGGCCGCATCGCCTGCCGAAAAACGCACCGTTTTATTCGAGTCGGCCTATAACTGTTACTTGGTCGCCCGTTATAACCAACCGGTGATACCCACAGCCGCTGCCTTACAACTTCTGGCACGGGTGCGCCACGTCAACAACATCGATCCACTGGACTCATCTAACCTCCCCGCCGAAGGCTCACCTGAATGGATTCCGCTCAACATTACCGACGAAATCCGCAGCCTCGATGATCGCTACGATACCGCTGAACCTGGTGCGCCTGCCACCTACGTCGTCGCCGATGATTTTTGGTCGTTGCTGCTCAAAGCAGTTCCCGAAGATGTTGAAGCCGTAGCCCAACTGGCTCTAGAGTCATCCGACGCAGCATTCTGTCAAGCGCTCCGAGAAGCACTGAATGACTTGATTACATTGGCGCACACTTGGTATCGTTCGCCCTCCGTGGTCGGCTTGGCCTACCAGCAAAAAGAATAAACCGCCGCTGATGGTTATATCCTTTTTTGACAATACGCTACAAAATAGAATTCGCGATAACATAAAACCTTATGAAACGAGGCGTGATGGTCAAGGTCTTGATGGTCTGCACGGGCAATATTTGCCGTTCACCAATGGCTGAGTATGTTTTGAAAGATATGGTTGATAAAGCGGGATTGAGCGACAAAGTCGCTGTTGACTCGGCTGGAATCAGTTCCGAGGAAGTCGGTAATACCGTTCATAACGGTACGGTTGGCGTTCTGCGCAAACATGACATCGACCATGACTCCCTGCGCCCCGCCCGCCAGATTACCGCTGCCGATGGGCAAACATTTGATTACCTGCTGGCGATGGATCGCGGGCATCTCAGTTACCTTAAACGGCGGGCAGGTGATAGCCCATCACAAATCGGCTTGTTTTTGAGCGATGCCTTTCAGTCGGGCAGTGTGCCATATGAAGAAGTGCCGGATCCGTGGTATGACGGACAGTATGACCGCACTTACGAGCTGGTAACAAAAGGCTGCGCCGCCTTTCTGGCGCGTTTGCGTGCCGAGCAAGGCTTATGACCCGTGTGCTGTGGCTAACGGATATTCACCTTAATTTCCTGCAACCCGTACAACTTGAAAAATTCTACCAACTGGTGAAAAGTGCTCAACCGGATAGCATCCTCATCTCCGGTGACATCGGTGAAGCCCCGCGCTTAAAGTGGTACTTTCAGCAGATGCAATCGCGCTTGCCGTATCCGATTTATTTCGTCTTAGGCAATCATGACTATTACAGTGCCTCATTCGCTGATGCCCACGCCTTGGTTCATGAACTCACCGGACACTCAGAGCATCTGCATTGGATGACCGAAAGCGGCGTGGTAGAACTCGCGCCAAATGTTGGTTTAATCGGTCATGAAGGCTGGGCAGACGGGCGCGCGGGTAATTATGCCGCCTCACCTGTCATGCTCAATGATTACGTGGCGATTCGCGATTTTGTCGGGTTGGATAAAACGCAGCGCTTATCATTGCTGAACAGCCTCGGAGATGCTGCCGCCGACTACATCCACAAATGGCTGCCTCGTGCGCTTACAACCTGTTCGCACGTCATTTTACTGACCCATGTACCGCCCTTTGACGCGGCTTGCCGGCGCAAAGATCACTCATCAGATGACGATTGGCTGCCGCATTATGTTTGTCGGGCAGTGGGGGATGCTCTCGTGCAAATTATGGATGCCCACCCCGATAGTCAATTAACCGTGCTGTGTGGGCATTCGCATGGGCAGGGCAGTGTTCAAATTTGTGACAATTTGCTTGTGTTGACCGGTGGCGCAGAGTACGGCAAACCTCAAATTCAGCAGGTGTTCGAGTTCTAATCGTTTCAGCGGTAGGTTTTACCACTGGTTGTTCGCGATGTTGTTTTCTTGTCGGTTTTTGAAGTTTTGCGCAGTGCTGGGGGCAGCGTGGCTCTGGCCTTCAACGTGCGTTGAACTTCACCGACTAACGTTTGGCTGTTCACATAGTCACCCTCAAGCGGGATGTTCAGCGGCAGGATAACCGCGATTGCCAACAACCCGGGCAATAAATATCCTGCTATTGCCAGCAGGACTCCCAGCACCACCAGAATCCCGAAGATGATATAGCGGTTGCGCGGGTCGGCTCCATCCGAGACACTTCCCCGAATAACAGTGATACCATTTTCTTTTTCCACATGTGCGTTCAGCCGCGTTGTGCGCGAAAACTGCCGCAGTACCGTAGCGCTGACGCTCAATGAAAAGTGTCCGTTTTTTTCCACCCATCCGTTGAGCTTGCCGCTTTTTTGGTGCAGTCGTTCATTCAGTGCCAGCATACACTGTGAAACGGTTTTTTCAGAGTAATATACGAATTGCAAAAGCCAACTCCCTGTCTTAACTACAACGCATTTTAGCAGGTGACAGGAACGCGGTAAATAGATTTCAATAGGTCGAAATTAGCAACTAGGTTTACTTTAGGTTTAGCCACAAACCCAATTTTAACCACGCCACAACCTTCCTGCCTCATGCCTCGCCTGCAAAGTTAGCGTCCCATCCGCTTAACAGTTACAAAATGTTCTACCAAAATGTCACCCTTCATCATTCAGTGTGTGCTACCCTATTCCCATACGCCCGATCATAGGCCGCCAATCATGACTCTACTTGCCTGTTTTTCTCTACCTTTTCTTTGTGACTTTGTGGTAAAAATGCATTACGTGTTTGCGTTTTCGGCGGATCGTTTCCTCACATTCGCGGCTGCGACAGTGACAATTGCGACGCGGCAGACACACGTGAGCCAATCGCGGCGCTCAGCGGCATCAGCCGCTCTTGCTGCCAGCATTTTGTGTCGTTTCAGCGGTTTGCCCCGTACTTCCCACCCGCCATTTCAGCGGAAATATTGCAAATAATGCACAATATGCAACTCGTATAACTTTCTATCACTTCAATCCAAGTCGCTCACTCAACCAATCCATGCGGTCAATCTGGATAATCGCGTGTTCCATATCATGGTTAGACGTATAAGTTGCGATGCGTTTTGGATCGGGCGCAGCCAGATAAAACTCAACTGCTGTTTCACGCGGAACATAACCATCCACTTCACCAAACTGGAAAAAGAAACCCGCATCCTTGACATTACCAATCATTCGTATTGGATCAATGACCCCGATTTCTGCTTGATAAGCCGCCAGCTTCTCACCTTCCACCGCATTGTTAAACACGAACCAATCGTAAAATCGCGGTGTGCCCGCTATCAACACATAGGACTGTACTCGCGACTCGGCAGCCGCCATCACCGAGCCGTACATCGCCCCGAAATCATGCCCGACATAAGCGATGTGCTTAGGGTTTACCCCCACCTGCGCCAGCAGCACATCCAGCGCCCGTCGCAGCGCCACCACCTGTTGAACTGCATCCTGATAATCTCCATCCTGTTTGCGGATGTTGAACCATGCCGGATCAGACCACATCGTCGAAACCAGCAGCGATACCGTCCCTTTTTCGGCCATTTTCACCGCCTCTTCCACAAATTGGGTTCGGTTAGAGGTCGCGGCTTTCGGCTCGTACCAATGCACATACAAGATGCCCGACCGATCTGTTCCGCTTTCAATCGGCGCGATCAAATAGGCACTAATCGGTTGTGCCGTCCCCGGGCTGCTAAACGTAATATCGCGGATGACAACATTCCCGCGTGTTTCACGCCCCATATCCTGAATAGCTAATGGGACAGTCTGGTCATATTCAAACACAGATGCGATCTCCTTAGTTGAAAGCGGTTTGCCCAAGCTGATTACTGTACCCAAAGAAAAAGCCACCAGTAACGTTTTCAGTGCAGTCTGCATAAATGATCTCCATTTTGCAGCCGTACTAAGATTACTGGTGGCTTTACATCTGCGTTCAATCTTGAACTTTTAAGGTGATTTGCTGGTATTCAAACTTACCAATCGGCAACCGCGGGGATAATTTCTTTACCGAAAATTTCTAGCGGGGTGATTTCATGGACGTTGGTCATATTAAAGATCATGTGTTGAATACCCACATCAGCGTATTGACGACATTTATCCAAAATATCCTTGACGGTCATTTGCCCCGCCGCGAGAAATGCCGTATCAGTACCGGTGCGTTCGATGCTGTTGTAGTCCCGCCCAATCGCATCGCAGTTTTGTTTGATGGTATCGAACCGCTGCCGTACCACTTCCAATCCCGCGCCGGGGAACATATTGCAGGCATCCGCGTACTGTGCCACCAGCCGCATCGTTTTGTTTTCGCCCATGCCACCGACCATAATCGGCGGATGTGGCTTCGTCAGTGCCTGTGGAACGCACAAAGTTTCCGCTAGTTGATAATGCGTACCTTTGTATTCGCCGTTATTGTCCGACCACATTTGTTTGGCGATTTGCAGCGTTTCTTCTAGCCGTTCGAACCGTTCCTTTGTTGGCGGGAACGGTACACCCAGTCCGAGCGACTCACGATCATTCCACGCCGCGCCGATCCCCAGATAAGCCCGACCACCCGATAGCACATCCAGCGTGGTAACCGTCTTCACTAGAATACCCGGATAGCGGTAGACAACCCCCGTAACCAGTGTGCCGAGTTTCGCCTTTTTGGTGAGCGCCGCAATATAAGCGAGCGTACTGTAACCTTCCAGCATATCCATTTCTGGCGGGCCGATCATACCGATTTGGAAGAAGTGGTCCATCACCCAAAGACTGTAAAAACCAGACTCTTCGGCTGTCCGCACAATATCAGCGAGCTTTTTCGCTAACTGTGATGCTCCATCAGGCCACGTAAAATTTGGAATTTGAAGACCGATACGCATAGTTGTGTTCCTCTCTGTGCTCATTTTGAGGTAAACAAACTATAACCTTCAAGCATCTTGTTCCCCACTAGCCATAAGTACAGATCACGGCTTAAATAGTTGTTGCGGTTGGGCAGGTACTTCCTTATCAAAGAGCCACGGGTTTAGAAAGTCCTTCAAATCCTCACCACTGACCTCTGATGCTAGGCTGATGAAGTCGCTGGTGGCGGCGTTGTCATATTTGAAACGCTCATAGTAGGTTCGCATGATGTCAAAGAACAATTTGTCGCCCACATGCAGCCTCAGCGCGTGCAGCGCCCATGCCCCTCGCAAGTAAACTCCCGTATTAAATAGATCGTTTTGCAGGGGATTGGCTGGCGCTGAAAAACCGCTTGCCGCATTGACGATGATCGAATAGTATGTGCTCATTTGTCGGGTCATTGCGGCTCGACCCCGCGCATGTTCCAACCACAGCATACTGGCATAAGTCGCAAAACCTTCATTTAGCCAGATGTCTTTCCACTGCGTCAAACTCACACTATCCCCGAACCATTGGTGCGCCAATTCGTGGGCGATCACGGTTTCGGCTCCTGTTTGCCCCACCGCAATATCCTTGCCGAATAAGATCAATGTTTGCGTTTCCAATGCGAAGCGCAATTGCGTATCAACCACCACCGCGCCCGCTGCCTCGAACGGATAGCCGCCGAAAATCGTTTCGTAAAACGCAATCATGTCCGGGAATTTTGAAAAAGTCTGGATGAGTTTGTCGGCTTGCTCAGGCGGGAAATAATTGCGGATCGGCAAATCATGCGGCCCAACCCATTTTTGCACCGTAAAATCACCGATGTTGACCGTCACCAGATAGCTTGCCACTTCATCGCGTGTTTCCCATGTGTAGGTACTTGTTGGGTCAGGGTTATCAACCACCTGTTGCAATTGCCCGTTCGCTGCCACTACATAGGCATCCGGAACCGTAATGACGAACGTGTAGGTGGCTTTATCCAGCGGGTGATCGTTGACCGGATACCAATTAGCCGCGCCATCCGGTTCACTGGCGACATAAACCCCACCGTTATAACGCATCCAACCATGTGCAAACACATCATAAAACTTTGTTGTGCCTTCACCGGGAACGCCGCTGTAACTTACAGCGACATCAAATGTTTCATCTTGTTTGAGTGACAAACCGGGGATAATTGTCAGTTCGCGTCCATCACGAACATAGGCTGCATCTTTGCCATCGACCAGAATATTGCTGATGGTATATCCGGCAAAATCCAGATTGAACTTCATCAAATCAACATTGGCTTTTGCCCGCACCGTAACCGTACCGGATAAGTTGTTGGTGCGGTCATCCCATTTCAAATCGAGGGTGTAATGTTGGGCATCGTAACCGCCGTTACCCAATTGTGGGAAATAAGGATCGCCCAGCCCCTCGGAACCGGCCTGAGAGTCGCTGTCCTGCGCCCACACAGTGCCGAGTGTCAACCAACTGATAAAAAGTAGTAGTGCGACGGATTTTCTCATCATCACCTCCATTTGTGCGTAATATTATACCCGTAAGGGATGTTATGCGATTTTGAGCGATTGAAAACCCATCGTCGTCAGGTACAATGTGCAAAGCGTTAGCAAGGCGATTGAGGTTTATTTGCGCGTAAAACGGTCTTCTCGGCGCGGCCTGCCGCTCGGTCTATGTGGCTGTTTGGCAGGGGCGCTCATCATCGTGGTAGTTCTCGGTATTGGGGCGGTCTTCGTTTTCTTGAGGATGACGGGTCTGGCTTTATTAGCTGCCGGTTTCACACCGCAGGGCAGTACGGTTCAACTTTATGCGGGTCAAGTCGCTCCTGCGCCAGTTCCACTGGAAAACCCTGTCACCCCACCACAGGCCATTGTGAACTTGGGGCCATCCGGTGTGCAGGAACTACCTGCTAACAATGTTCAAATCGGTACAATCGATGGTAGTGCTGCTGCGACGGTAGCCTTTTCCGAAACCGATATTATGAACCTGTGCCGTCAACGTACCACCTTCTGCTCAGATACTAATCCGCAGTATCGCAATGTGCGCGTCGACTTACAACCGGGCGGTGGTGTAGTCTATGCCGATGTCAATGTGCCGGAACTTGGGTTAGCTCAAACGATAGGCGTAGCCCTTCGTTTGGATGCATCCCACCGCCAGTTTGAGGTGGCAGGTGTGGATATGGGCGGCACGTTATACGGGCTTCCAACCGGTGAGCTTGGTCAGCGTGTGCAGGAAGTGGCATCGAAGGCTAATGAACTCCTGCAAGTCGCCAGTTTGAGCGCCAGCGGTGGCCTTTACAACTTGTCCGATATTCGCATTGATTCCCAGAATATTACTTTTGTGATGCGCTAACATGACACCAAAACCGCTGGCTGAAGCCAAATGGAGTGCCCTGCGCGACGAAATGCGCCAGATCATGGTGGATATGGCGCGGCAGGGGCAGCTCATTACTTATTCAGAATTATGCGCGGCACTCAAGACCTCATATCTCCATTACCATTCGCCTCAAATTGTCCGGCTTCTCGATGAAATCGGTGCAATTGAACGCGATGCAGGCCGGCCCATCCTGCCAGCAGTGGTCGTCGGAAAACAAAGCGGGATACCGGGGGCAGGGTATTTCAAAATTGCGGGTGAGCGTCCGCAAGCTGAGGGAAGTGTTGACCCGAAGGCCATGTGGGAAGCGGATTTACAGGTCGTTTTTGACTATTGGAGCACACATTAATCATGAAGATATTAGTGACTGGCGCGGCTGGGCGCTTGGGTGGCAAATTGCTGACCGTGTTATCGGCACGCGGGCATGAAGTTACAGGCGCGGATATTGTCGGCGATCATGTCAGCCGTCTTGATATTGGCGATTTCGAGGCGACGCGCGCGCTGGTTGCTGAACTCAAGCCGGATGTTGTCCTGCATCCCGCTGCATGGACGGACGTGGACGGCTGCGCTAAAGATCCCCAGAAAGCGATTGCCATCAATGGCTTTGGTACACAGCATGTCGCGTTGGCAGCTGCAAATGTCGGTGCGGCGGTGCTTTATATCAGCAGTAACGAAGTGTTTGACGGCACCAGTAATCGTCCATACCGTGAGTACGATGTCACCAATCCCATCAATCCATATGGATATAGCAAATGGGTCGGCGAACGGGCATTGGTGAATGTGAATCCGAAACATTATATCGTTCGTACCTCGTGGCTTTTCGCGCATGGTGGCAAAAACTTTATTCAAGCCGTGTTGAACAATGCACAGGCGGGTAAGCGTTTGCGAATCGTCACCGACGAGGTCGCCAATCCGACTTATAATGATGATCTGGCGGATGCGCTCGGTAGGCTCATTGAAACAGGCCGTTACGGTACATATCATCTGGTCAATGAAGGCGCTTGTTCACGCTGGGCATTTGCCCGTTACTTCCTTGATCGGCTTGGGCATACCGATGTACCAATCGACAAGATCAGCGTTGCCGAGTGGCCGCGCGCATCCGTACCGCCTACCTATGCCAGCATGAGCAATCTGACAGGTAGTCACATCGGCATTACCATGCGTCCGTGGCAAGAAGCTGTCGATGTCTTCCTGACCAAAGAAGGACTGCTGAAGTAAGAACATGTGTAAAACGTGCAATAATCTGACCCTAAATCCTCGATAACTTAGAGAACTTCTGAATTGGAAAACTCGGTACTTGGTACTCAAGACTCGCCACTTCTATCCGTCATTATTCCAAACTGGAATGGTGGCAAATATTTGACCACCTGTTTGGATGCCCTTAATCGACAGAGCTACCCACGTATCGAAGTAATCGTTGCCGATAATGCTTCAACCGATGGCTCACAAACCCTGATCCAATCCAATTATCCCAAGGTTAAGCTGATACAGCTCTCAGAAAATCGTGGTTTTACGGGTGCCTGTAATGCGGGCATACAGGCTGCTACTGGTAACTTTATTGCACTGCTCAATAATGACACCGAAGTGGACGAGGGTTGGGCTGCTGCCGTTGTTGATGCGTTCGCCCATCATCCCGAAATCGGCATTGTTGCCAGCAAAATGCTGCTCTTTGATAAGCGCGATCATATCCACACGGCAGGTGATTACTTTACAGTCGATGGACGAGCCGGTAATCGCGGCGTATGGCAGCAAGATACCGGTCAATTTGATAAAGAAGAATATGTGTTTAGCGCCTGCGGGGGTTCATCTGCCTACCGCAAAACAATGCTCGATCAAATCGGCTTATTAGATGACGACTTCTTTTTTTCGTTAGAAGATATGGATCTTGCATGGCGGGCCCAGCTTACAGGCTGGCGCTGTCTTTACACACCCAAAGCCATCGTGTATCATCACTTATCGGCTACCGGGGGCGGGGAAATGGCCAGTTTTTACGACGGTCGCAACCTGATTTTCGTGCTAATTAAGAATTATCCAGCGGAACTGTGGCGGAAGTATGGTATACGTATACTATGGTCACAGTTTCGCCTTGCTGTTCAGGCGTTGCGCGCATGGCGCGGTGCAGCTGCTCGGGCACGATTAAAGGGCATGTGGGCTGGATTTCAACAGTTGTTAACACGCCGTATTTGGCGCAAACGCCGCGCGATTCAGAGTGCGCGAACAGTTCCAGTCGATGATTTAGAAGCAATGCTTTGGCCTCCAAATTAATCTGAGTATACGTCTGTTAATCCAAGACATATAAGGACAATGGTTGAATTGAACGATCAAAGACCGCCACTGCTTTCCATTGTGATCCCCGCGCATAATGAAGAGTTTCGTTTACCGCCAAGTCTTGAACAAATTGATGCATTTCTGAAAACTCAACCCTATGAGGCCGAGGTGATTGTCGTTGAAAATGGTAGCAGTGACCGGACTG
>JBBSBS010000070.1:0-20229 GCA_038251045.1 Aggregatilineales bacterium
GCACGCTCATCTTTCTTGGCGTACTTGGCGATTAGCATTGACGACTCTGACGACATTTCCGACACAAAACCCGTTCCGAATCTGAAGAATCCGAAGACTCTTGCGAATCATCTCCCTCAAATTCGCCGCACGAACCTTTTCTCCGATTCGGAACAGTCGCGGAAATCTTATCCTGATGTGTATGGGAGGGTTTGCCCCTCCCCGTTTCCGGTAACCCAACCTGTAAGCTGTTGACGTTACACAGGCAGCATCATCTCGTCGACCTCAGTTTCGGGAGTGGACGGTCGCCCTATCAGCGCGTCATTGATTTTCTCTTTCAAGACCCGTTTGAGCACCTTACCAACGGGGTTACGCGGCAAGGCCGCGACCGTCACCAGCTTCTTGGGCATCTTGTAGGCGGCAATGTCTTTGGTTTTGAGGAAGTCCACAATTTCGGAAAGGGTTGGCTGCATATCCGGCTTGGGAACCACCACCACAAATACCTGTTCCTCGCCAATCCGTCGATCCGGCACACCCAGCACCGATACCTCGGCAATCTTGGGGAATTCCATCAGCAGGTTTTCCAGTTCTTCCGGCGCAATCTTCATACCGGCGCGGATGATGATGTCCTTCAACCGTCCCACAAAACGGTAACGGTTCAGTTCGTCCTCACCATCAATCGCGAACAAATCACCTGTATAGAAGTAGCCGTCGCTGTCAAAAGCCTTTTCGGTCATATCGGGGCGGTCAAAGTAACCACTAAAGACTGCCGGACTCTTAATCGCCATCTCACCGGGAATCCCCGCTTCGGTAATCAACTCCCGCGTGATCGGGTCTATCAATTTGGTGTGGATGCCGTCCGCGTACCGCAGCGACCAGCTATAACCGGGTACACCATAGCGCGGGAAGAAACGGGCGCGTTCGGCAGGGTCAGGAATATCGACCGGCGCGGCGACAAAGCTGGTTCCTTCGTTCGACCCGAAGAAGTTCAAAATGTCGATACCATACTGTTCTTTCCACTGCGTCGTCATCCACGGGGTCAACGGGGCAGAACCGGAACCGATACATTTGATGCTGCTCAGGTCAGCATTCGCCAGCAGCGCCGGTTTGAGCAGCAGCAGGTTCATCAGCACCGGCGGCGCAACCGTGTAATTGACGCGTTCCTGCCCGATTTGCTGTAGGAACACCGCCAGATTCAACGGCTGATGCATGACGATTTTGCCACCGGTCATCAACCACGGCACGAACATCCCGCCAATGGCAGACATATTGATCAGTGGGAAGGGGTTCAACACCGTACAACCGGTGTCGAGTTTGGCGGCATCAACCGTCGCTGCCGCAATCGTAATCCAGTGATTATGGCTGCGCGGGACACCCTTCGGCTCGGCTTCCGTGCCGGATGTCCAGCAAATGGTGAAGCATTCGTTGGCATCGACCTTAGTGCTGGCAAGATAGGTATCCAGCGCGGCGGAGTCGTGGGGCTGCGATTGCAATCCTGCGAACGATATTATTCCTGCGGGTAGATCATCCCCAATAGCGATGACCGACTTGATGCTGGGGTATTCGGGCAGCACAGTTTGCAGCATCTCGACATAATTGGTGTTCATAAAGTTGGTGGTGGTGATAAAGATTTTCGGCGTGGTAATGCCGATGACCTGCCGCAGTTCATGCGTGCGATACTGCACCGGTATCGGGGTAATAATGGCGCCGATGCGCGCCACCGCCAGATAAACCTCTACCAACTCCACAATGTTCGGAAGCTGCACCATCACAATATCATCTTTGCCAATGCCCTGTTGCAGCAGCCCAACTGCCAGCCTGTCAACCGCTGTTCTCAAATCAGCGTAGGTCAGGCTGGTAAAAACACCATTGGTAAATTCAGTACGGTTTGCCGGATCAACCACTGCAATGGCATCCGGAGTACTCTGGACATTACGAAGAAATAGGTCACTGATGGTTTCCTGACCCCACCAGCCGCGCTCGCTATAATGTTGAATTTGTTCGGGTGTTGCGACCAACATAATCTAAGCTCCTTCACTCATTACGTTAAAATTTCGGCACATTTTACCGAATTGTATACAATTAGACAAAAGGTATACGTAAGCTAGTCATGTTTTGGATTTATGCAGATAAAATAATGACGTTGGGTTAGGGGGTTGCGTCAGGCCTTGTCAATAAGTTGACCCAAGCCAGACAGCTTGTCAGCACTCCCTATTCAGTACTATTATGCATTCCCCCGTCACAGTGCTACAATAACAGTATTGTGGTTTGGGATTAATCAGGAGCACAAATCGATGCCCCGTTGGAAAGACTTTGATACTTTTTTGGCTGAGGTCGAAAGCGCTCGCAGAGATGGTGATCGCCAGACGCTGGTGGATGAACTGCTGACTGAACGTCACGAATGGCCGTGGATACAGGGCAATAAGGCTACTTTCGTCTTTAACAGCCTTGGTGCGCGGCAAAATGTGGCGCTCAATCTGGATACGATTAAGGCCGATCCGCCATTCGCCCCCTTCAAACAACTCGATGGCACGATGCTGTGGCATCTGACGCGCACTTTTGAAGACGATGACCTGCTCGATTATTTGCTGGCAGTTGATGATCCGCTTACGCCGCTATCCGAAGAGAGTGATATTCTGAGCCGCGTGACGAGATATTGGCGGGTTGACCCCAATAATCCGTTGAGGATGCACAGCGTCCAGCAGGATGTATCGGTACTGCGCATGAGTAACGCGCGCCCGTATGTCGACTGGAATTCAATGAATGCCGTGCCGCGTGGCAAAGTAGATGAACAACGTTTTGACAGCGAACAGTTGGGATTTAAGGGGCGTACCCTGTGGGTTTACACACCACCGGGTTACGAAGGTTCGGGGCTGGCCTATCCACTGCTTATTTTGCAGGACGGCCAGTGGATGAACGGGCCGCTGCAAGTACCGGCTATCGCTGATGCGCTGATCAAGCACAAGCGTCTTATGCCCTTGGTTATCGCTATGGTGCAAAGCGGTACTCAGAATGAGCGGTTATTTGAATATACCAGCAATGACCAGCACTATAATTCGCTGCTCTCCGAAATACTGCCGCTGCTGCAAACACAGTATCGGATTGACTCGTCAAATATGGGTGTGGGCGGGGTTGCCAACGGTGCGATTGCAGCGGCACACGCAGCACTTAAAAATCCGGCAGTGTTCAGCAGCCTTATCATGATTTCGCCACCATTGGGCAAAGGGCCGGATGAAGACAAACTCAGCAAATACGCAGGCCGCTTTGAGCAAGTGCCGGTACTGCCAAACCGCATCTTCCAGTCGGTGGGTCGCTATGAGAGCAAGTCACGATTCCTGCGACCGGCACAAGCGCTGCATAAAATCTTGGATGCCCGCCTGAGCAGCGGTTATCAATACACGGAAATTGGCAGCGGACACGGTTTAGTAGCCTTTCGCAGCATCTTCCCGGAAGCACTGGCAGGGGCTTTTCCGGTGGAATAACGGGAGCAAAATTCGCTCTCATATCACGCTCATGAAGAACTAACAACACCTTTACGCGAAAAGGCGTATCTTATTAGTATACAAGTCTGGTTGAGTAGGTTGTGCTCATTCCTCCGAAGTGGTGCAAGTTGTGTGAACCAGGCTTGTGGGCAAGTCAAGACCAAGCGATAACTTCAACAAGTCTTTTGGCAAGCCCTTCCCTCAACAAGCCGCTCAGTTGCGCCCCCCTCGCACTGGGCGGTTTGTCGTTATGGCCCCGGACGGTTATTATTATGATGTTATTCTGAATTAGCAGTGAGGAGTTCCCTATGGCGAAGAAAATAACTGCCAAATCCAGCACCTCTGAAAATACCAAGCATATCGACAGTCTGTCTGCGAACGAGTTCAGGGTGGAGTTGGAAGGCGAAGTCATTGATGGCATTTTTAAGGTCGGTGGACTCGCACCTTTTAAGTTGGAAGTCAAACAATCCTCGGCACTGAAGGCACTCAAAGAACCGCTGCAAATCGTCAAGATGGTGCGGCGTGACCCGAATCATCCACTCAACCGCTGGCTGCGCGAATCTACGGATACCCAGACCGATATTATGCGCCCTAAACGGACACTGTCAATTATCGCAGTCGATGATGGCGAAGAAGTGCGCCGCTGGTTGGTGAAGGGTGCGTGGATCAGCGCAGTGAGTTATTCCGAGTTCAACACCGGATTAGGTGAACTGGTTGAGGAAACACTCACGGTTCACTGGGACAGCATGGATACAGTTTGGCCTGAATAACTTTCGCGACCGGATGCAGCTATTCACCACATAACGGGAACAAGGTAGAAAACGCGGATGCTGAATATTCGGGAAACAAAGCGATGACCCTTCAAAGTTTGCCGGAGCTTAAGGCCGAAGTGATCCGTCTAGGGAATTTGATCGGCGCGATAGACCGCGATCTACCAACTTTCGCTGTGTACGAGGAGAATTACTACTCTTGCCCGTGTGTGGATGTCGATGGAGCGGGTTATCAGTTCATCATCGTTGAGCGCGGTACAGCGCAGGAGAATACGCGGGTTACGACCTCCGACCTTGATGAACTCTTTTATCACATATTTCAGTATGTGATCAGCAGAATGGCAGATCGTTATACACAGGATCATCGTGTCGGAAGCGAAGTTTCTCCACGGCTACGATTCCAAAAACAAGTCGAACTGGTGGTGATGCTTAACGGTTTCAAATGGGCTGATAGGCTAGCAAAAGAACTTGACCAGCGTGCTAAGGAACTTGAAAGTCTGCATAAGGTTGAGGCGGAAGTGGTGCGTCTCGCGGGGTTGATCGGTGCGGCTGACGATTTTTGTATACCAACCTTCGGCGGTTACAGGCGCGGCGGCGATAACGAGTATTGTGTAGAGGTAGATGAAAATGGTTACCGCTACTTTTTTACAGAGCGAGGACAGGCGACGACAACTGTCACAACCTCCGACCTTGATGAACTCTTCTATCACATATTCCAACCGGTGACCAGCGAATTAGCGAATCACTATGCAACGCAGCATCGCATCGCTAATCAAGACCAACGACGCTTAAGTTTTCAAAAGCAAGTTGAACTGCTGGCTGTGCTTTCACCCCAATGGGCAGATAGAACCGCCAAAAAACACACTTTGATTTTACAGTCGAATCCGTACCACGATCGGTAATTGCCAGTTGGGTTCTATATAATATCACTCCCATATCAACCCATTCATAGCAGTAGCAAGCGGGCAACACGAGTTTTGTCCGCTTGCTTTATTAAACCCTCAACTTTCGCCTAGATACCCATGCTCCACCACTTGCCCTGTGCTGCTGAGGCGGTATCGCAGCGGTACACCGGTCGGTATGTTCAACTCCGGGATTTCTTGCTCGGAAATATTTTCCAACACCATCACCAATGAGCGCAGGCTGTTGCCATGTGCCACGACGAGAATGGTCTGCCCGGCTAATACCAGCGGCTCAATATGCGCGTCGTAATACGGTAGGGTGCGGGCGCGGGTATCTTTCAGACTTTCGCCATTAGGCGGCGGTATGTCATAACTACGTCGCCAGATATGCACCTGCTCTTTACCGAATTTAGCAGCGGTTTCGTCTTTGTTTAATCCCTGCAAATCACCGTAAAAGCGTTCGTTAAGGGCTTGATCGCGGTCAATCGGCACATCGGTTTGTCCGGTGGTTTCCAGAATAATGCGCAGCGTGTTCTGGGCGCGGCTGAGGGCAGAGGTAAAGGCATGGTCGAAATGCATCCCTTTGAGGAGTTCACCTGCTCGGCGTGCTTCGGCTTCACCTTCGGCGGTCAGTGGAATATCGACCCAGCCTGTAAACCGATTTTCGAGATTCCATTGTGATTGTCCATGCCGTACCAGCACCAATGTGCCGATTGTATCTGTCATCGCGATATATGCTCCTATGTTCCCTGTGTATGGCGTTCAGCCCAACGTTACCCCTATAATACACCCCATTATTCATGGTGCGTTTGGCTGATTGTGCCGCTGAACTCATCTATATGGAGGGTATCAACATGCAGGAAGAGGGACAAAAATTTCTGGCGACCAACGCCAAAAAAGAAGGGGTGGTTGTCACCAACAGCGGCCTACAGTACAAAGTGTTGGAGAATGGTACGGGGTCACGTCCTAAAGCAACCGACACCGTAAATGTGCATTATAAAGGCACGTTCATTGATGGTAAAACATTTGATAGTTCATATGATCGCGGTGAGCCGATTTCTTTTCCGCTGAACCGTGTCATTCCGGGTTGGACAGAAGGCGTACAGTTGATGCCCGTCGGTTCGAAGTACGAGTTCTACATTCCGTATCAACTTGCTTATGGTGAACGTGGCGCGGGTGGGGCTATACCCGGTTATGCCACGCTGATCTTCGTGGTCGAACTGCTCGCGATAGAGAAAAGTATGAACCGATAAAGCGTCTCAAGAGAGAAGATACATTTCCTACCTTGAGACGCTTAACGTGTCATCCGTCTGAAGAGTCAGGGGCGGCGGTGGCATCCAGTTCGGCGGGTTTGGGTTGGATGACATCACGGGTGCAAGACCAATACTTATAAATGCTGCCGATGTATACCTTGTAATCGTATTCACGGTTGGGGTCGGGAAGCACTTCGAGGCCATCATCGGTAACACGAAGCAGCTTTTGAATCTTGCCGGTGGGGCTGCCTTTGGTGGCTCCAGTGTAGTCGATGATGTGGTCATATTGGCGAAATTGGACACCGTCTTCATGAAGTACGATGGTTTTGAAGCCTTCTAATTCCAGACGATCGGCTGCGACCAATTCAAGGGTTGGGACACCACTGGCATTGATGACGGCTATGGTTGGGCGCTGCGGCTTGATCTGGCTGGCGTTGGGCGGCAGGACGACCTGTTGCAGCATGTCGGTAATGGCTTCACGTTGCGGCACTAAGACAGCCTGACCTTTTGGCGAGATGGCGTTTTTGACCTCGTGGAGTTGGCGGAAGGTGAAGTAGCGGATGTCGCTGGTATCCAGTTTGAGTGCCAGCGGCAGCATGGCGGCGGCATCGGTGAGGGTGATGTTGGTGATGACATTTTCGGTGAGGACGGCCCATGTTTGGGGCAGACTTTGCAGCATATTACTGCCACGAATTTTACGCCAGATGGCACGGAGCATATCCTGTTGTCGTCGTCCACGGTCGAGGTCACTGCTGGTTTTGCGGCTGCGAACATACCATAAGGCGAGTTCTTTATCCATGTGCCAGCGACCGATTTCCATGGTGAAGATTTCGTAGTTGTCGGCAAGCTGCTTATCGAGTTCAGGTGACTTCAACTTCCAGTCACGAATAACACAATCAACGGTGATGTCGATGCCACCAAGGGCATCAATGATGTCACCAAAGCCGGTGAAATTGACACGGACATAGTAGTCAATATTCAAGCCTAAATTGTAGCGAACAGCATCCAAGAGCAGCTTAAAACCACCACCTTCAAGCTTATTTTCTTCGCCATAAAAATAGGCGGTGTTGATTTTTTGCATGTTGAAACCGGGCAGGTAGACGTATAGATCACGGGGGATGGATACGGCTGAGACTGCACCAGCGGTACGGTTGATGGAGATGACCATGAGCGAGTCGGTCAGGCCGGGGTTGTAGGCGTTATTGGTGGCTGCACCAATGAGGAGGATGTTGATGATGTCCTGATTACTTTCGTCAATGAGGGGCATGGCATCCGGTATGGGTTCAGGTGTTGTGTCCTGTGCAGCGAGAGGCATGGCAAAGCATAAGAGGGTGATGATGATCAATAACAGGCGGTGCATGGTTGGATTTTGTACTCCGAGTGTGCGAATTCGTTATCAGCTTAACATGCTTATGCTGGCGGACATTCAACGTCAGACCTACGGGAGAGCTACGAATGACCGATAGACGTAAATACGATTAACCACATAAGGAGTCGATAGTCGGCAGTCAATAGAAAATGCAAATACGGTTCAAAAAGAAGGAAAAGAAAGGCAAAAATGGCGTTGGCAGGATTTGACCGAATAAAAAGCCTGAAAAACAGGCAGTAACAGGTAACATTACGTAGAAACATTACGAGTTTTGAGGGATGAAGTACCTGCTTTGCAGGTGGAGCAGGTGAAAAAGGGGTTAATTTTACACGGTTATGAAGACAACGCTTGTAAGTTCAAACCAAAGTCAAACGTTCAAAATAGGGGAAATATGTTAGAATTTATGTTCTTTTTATCACATCACTATATGATAATTTTCACGTTTGAAGGATCACGTACTTGCAATCATTAGCACAATTTATTGACAGGATTGATAAACCCAAAGATAGAGCCGATGGTATGGAGGTGTCCTTAAAGATAATAGTGAACAAATTATTAACTCATTTGCAACGTAACCAAATGATGCTATCATGAGAATAATTATAGAAATTTTTATATATTTTGTGTGATTATTTTGATTGTGTGAATCAAAAAACAAAAACAGTTAGAGCATAAATCACTATGCAACCACGGGTACATACAGCACCCAGTTTAACAACTACGCCCCCGCTACTAACCACAAAAACTTGGACTAGAATAATAAGCGTTGCCTTAATCATTACCGGTGGTCTGGTGCTGTTGGGATGGCTGTTAAATATTGCTGTCTTAAAAAGTATTCTCCCCGGTTTAGCAACGATGAAAGCCAATACAGCGCTGTCGTTTTTGCTGGCGGGGTTGTCACTATGGTTGATTCAAACCAGTCAAACACAATCGTACAAGCGGCTTGCACAAGTTTGCGCTTTTCTGGTTCTGGTCATCGGCAGCTTGACACTGATTGAATATCGCTTTGGATGGACTCTGGGGATCGACCAGCTTCTATTCAAAGATACGCTACTGCTGGCAACGCCTGACCTAACAGGACGGATGTCCGAAGCTACCGCATTCGGATTCATGCTGCTAGGCTCTGCACTGCTGTTAATGATTAATACCCGCCGTTATGTTTTGACACAATTATGTGCCCTGCTGGTTTTAGGGTTAGGGTTATTGGCTTTTACAGGTTATTTATTTGGCATTTCTTCACTCTATAGCATACTGCCTTTTAGCACAGTCGCTTTGCATACCGCAACCGCTTTTTTTGTTGGTGGACTAGGGGTTTTGTTTGCATCTTCCCATGCAGGGCCAATCGCAGAAATTAATCGGAATTATCTAGGCGGCGTGATGGCACGGCGCTTGTTACCGGCGGTGTTTTTGGTTCCACTGGTCATAGGATGGCTGCGGTTACAAGGGCAATTTCGCGGATATTATGATACCGAATTCGGGGCAGCGCTTCTTGCCGTAAGCAACATTATCATCATAACGATTGTGGTCTGGTGGACGGCGCGTTTACTCAACCGGATAGATGTTGAGAATAAGCAGGCAGCATGGAAGCTGGAGCGCTACGGGCGACGCATGGAAATTTTGCATAACATTGATCGCGGTATCATTGGCTCGCAAGACACACGGGACATCGCACTCGCCACTTTTAAGGAACTACGTCTACTTGTTCCGTGCCAAAGGATTAGCTTAAAATTGGTGGATGAAGCGACGCAGGAATTGGTGATTTATGCGGCAGATTCGGCGTATGATCCAGTTAGTGTCAACCGCATACCTTTTTTGCCAACAATGCTTGAGGGATTTGATGCAGACCATACGCGCTTAATTGATGATTTACGGTTGAGGCAAGATGACGTTCCGTTGGCGGATGAGTATCTGAAACGTGGTTTGACCCACTTATTCCAAGTGTTACTGGTTCAAGATGGCAGTATTCAAGGTCTCATATCTCTAGCTTCCAGCACAGCGGATTTCTTCATCCCAGAATATCGCCAAATGGCGGTTGAAGTTTCAAATCAGTTAGCGATTGCGATTAAGCAAGCGAATTTGTCCGATTCTTTGCAAAAATCCAACCGCGGTTTGGAGCGCTATGCCCGACGCATGGAAATTCTGCATAATATTGATCGCGGTATTATGGCCTCGCGGGACACACGGGACATCGCACTCGCCACTTTTATGCAAATGCGTGTACTAATTCCCTGCCAACGGATTAGCCTGAAATTAGCGGACGAAACGACGCAGGAATTGGTGATTTATGCGACAGATTCTCAGCATGATCCACTCAGTGTGGACCGTATACCATTTTTACCCCAAATGTTTGAGGGTTTTGATGCAGACCATACGCGCCTGATTGATGATTTACGGTTGAGGCAAGATGACGTTCCGTTGGCGGATGAGTATCTGAAACGCGGTTTGACCCACTTATTCCAAGTGTTACTGGTTCATGATGACGCTATTCAAGGCGTTGTATCCTTAGCGTCCCGCACACCCGATTTCTTCGTCCCCGAATATCGCGAAATGGCGGTTGAGGTTTCAAATCAGTTAGCGATTGCGATTAAGCAAGCGAATTTGTCCGATTCTTTGCAAAAATCCAACCGCCGTTTGGAGCGTTATGCCCGACGCATGGAAATCTTGCATGATATTGATCGCGGTATTATTTCTTCGCGGGACACAAAGGAAATTGCAGAAGCGACTTTCAAGGAACTGCGGCTGCTGATTCCCTGCCAACGAATTGGCCTCATATTGATTGATGAGACGACTCAGGAATTAACGATTTACGCCGCCGATTCGGATTATGCACCCCTCAGTATTAACCGGGCAACCATACAGCCCCAAATGCTGGAGGGATTTGACGAACACAATTCGCGCTTGATTGAAGATTTGCGTTTGAGACAAGATCATGTGCCATTGGCGAGCGAGTACATTGAACAGGGATTGATTACGCTGCTTCAGGTGCTGCTGGTACGCGATGGTGAAACGCAGGGTATTGTCACTTTGGCGGCAACCACACCGGATTTCTTCACCTCTGAATACCGTCAAATGGCGATTGAGATTGCGCACCAAATGGCGATTGCCTTTAAGCAGATGCGTTTGACCGATTCTTTGCAAAAATCCAACCGCCGTTTGGAGCGTTATGCCCGACGCATGGAAATCTTGCATAATATTGATCGTGGCATCATCGGTTCACAGGACACGCGGGAAATCGCAACGGCAACTTTTAAGCAACTGCGTGTGCTTGTTCCCTGTCAACGGATTAGCCTAAAATTGGTGGATGAAGCAACACAGGAATTGGTGATTTATGCGGCGGCTTCGGATGACGATTCAATTAGTGTTAACCGCATACCTTTTTTGCCTACGATGCTTGAGGGATTTGATACAGACCATACGCGCCTGATTGATGATTTACGGTTGAGGCAAGATGACGTTCCGTTGGCGAATGAGTACCTGAAACGGGGTTTGACCCACTTATTCCAAGTCTTGCTGGTTCAAGGGGGCGTTATTCAAGGCCTCGTTTCTTTAGCGTCCAGCACACCGGATTTCTTCATCCCTGAGTATCGCGAAATGGCGGTTGAGGTTTCAGATCAACTGGCGATAGCAATTAAGCAGATGCGCCTTTCAGAAGCACTTCAAAAATCCAATGAGACATTAGAACAACGGGTTATCAAACGGACTGCGGAACTGAATGCATCCAAAGAACAGGTGGAAACCATCCTCAATAATAGTTTGGATGCCATTGTGCTGACGAACGCAAATCTTGTTATTCAGAAAACGAATCCCGCCTTTGAAAGGTTGTTTGCCCAAATTGTTGGTGAAAGTAAACACATCTCGCTTCCGGATCTTATTCATGCGGAGGATGCAAAACGGGTAACGACCATCGCACAAAAAGCTTTAACAGGGATTAGTAGTAATGCGATTGAAGTTCGGGCGCACCGGCAAAATGGCGCGACATTTGAGGCCGAACTGAGCATCGGGCACATTGAGGGCGATGGATTGGTTACGACACTTCGTGATATTACTGCACGTAAAGTGATTGAACGGCAGATGCGCTATCATGCCAGCATCCAAAACACGGTGGCGGATGCGGTGATTGCGACGGATTTAGAATTTCATATTCAAAGTTGGAATAAAGCGGCAGAACGGATTTATGGCTGGCGTGAAAAAGAGGTACTCGGAAAACGGATAGTGGATGTTCTTCAGACTGAATATGTTTCCCGCGATCTCACCGAGGAGATACGGCGGGTGTTTATTGAACAGGGTCATTGGTCTGGTGAGGTGATGCAGCGGCGACGGGATGGCACTGCAATTTATATATTGAGTTCAACGGTGCTTTTCAAAGACTCGAACAATGTTCCGTTTGGTGTGCTGGCGATTAACCATGACATCACTGAACGCAAATTGGGCGAGCAAGCGCTACAGTCGGCGTTGGATCACGAAAAAGAAGTGGGCGAATTGAAAACGCGATTTATCTCGATTGCGTCACATGAATTTCGCACACCTCTGACGGCGATCCTGATGGCGGCTGAGTCGATCAAACATTTCCGCCACAAAATGGAGCCTGAAAAAATTGACCGCAAGTTAGATGGGATACACCGGCAAGTTATGCATATGACGGCGATTCTGGAAGATGTTTTGGAGTCGGCACGGTTGCAGGGTGATTATGTCGATTTCAAACCTATGTCGGGCAATTTCGATGCAATCTGCCAAGAAATTGTGGAAGAATTCGCCCAACGGCAAGAGTTTGCTAACCGAATCCGCTGTACTTCGGAGATTCCCGATTTGTTGAGTCATTTTGATGCGCGTTTGGTGCGTCAGATTATGATCAATTTGCTGTCTAATGCACTCAAGTATTCGCCACCTGATAGCGTGGTTCAGGTCGATTTGACTCAGAAAGATGGGCAAATTATTTTAGAAGTAAGCGATCATGGAATTGGTATTCCGCAAGCCGACCTCAAATTTATTTTTGAGCCGTTTCATCGGGCGAGTAATGTGGGGAGGATTTCGGGCACCGGTTTGGGCATGAACGTGACAAAGAAGGCTGTTGAGGTACACGAGGGCAGTATCCATGTGATGAGTGAACCCAACACTGGAACGACTTTCACGGTGGTCATTCCCATTGCGACTGCCGCAAATAAGTAAATAGAGGAGAGCACATGCCCCTCCTCTACGAAACACCCACATCCATTTGAAAGTCGTAACGACCTAGCACAACTTATAGACGGCATCGACCAGCGCGAGGATATAGCCGGTGGCATGGGCGTGTCCCCGGTGATTCCATTCGGTGTCGTCGATCATGCGCGGTACGTGGTCGTCAATGATGAAGCCGTCAAAGCCGACTTCTTTGAGGGCACGAACGGCCTCCACGGGATCGAAGTTGCCTTCACCCAAGAAACATTCTTGAAACGATGGCATACAACCCTGCACATCACGCATGTGGACGTAGAAGATTTTGCCCTTTGCGCCAAAGTAACGGATGGTGTCAATGACGTTATCGCCCATTTCGCTGTAGCAGCCCATACAAAATTCGATACCGTGGTTGGGGCTGGGCGCGACTTCTTCGATGGCCTTCTTATAATTTTCGACCGTGTAAAATAAGCGGGCAACACCACCCAGTTCAGCCACGGGCGGGTCGTCGGGATGGATAGCCATCTTGACACCAGCTTCTTCGGCGACGGGTAGAACGGCCTGCGTAAAATAGCGGTAGTTTTCCCACATTTCGTCATGATTGACGGTGCGGCCTTCGAGGATGTCGAGGGTTTTTGTGCCGTGTACCAGTGCGCCTTTGTCGACTTCAGCCATGTCAAAGGATGTGACACGTACGCCACCGCGTCCTTTTTTGTCCGGTGTGCGCCAGACTCCGTTGGGCATCCAGTTATAGCCGAGCATGGGAATGCCGGCTTTGCCCATGTTGCGGAGGGTCTTCTGGTAATTTTCGATTTGTTCATCGCGACCGGGTAAGCCGAGCATGGCTTTGTTGTAAAAGCGACTCGGTGTGTTTTCGAGGGCTTCCAGCCGCAGGCCGTAGCTATCAACGCGGTCTTTGATGCGTTTCAGGTCTTCATATTTCCAGTAACCGTCTTCGTCGGGCAGCAGGGGTGTATTCATCTGCACACCGCTGACACCGATTTGTTGGGCAAAAGTGAGGCGCTCGTGGGTCATTTCGTTGAACTGCCCCAAAGCCACGCGCATTCGTTCAGCCATAATTGCTCCTTAAATAAGTCATGTTTATTTCAAGACGGACACTCGTTGTGCAAGTCTAACCCCCTCATCCCAACCCATCTCCCCCGAACTCAAGGGAGAAGGGCTTTAAAATGCGCTATCCGAGCGAAAATGGGATGGGCAGAAAGACCACAACGCATATTGGTTACTATCCTTTTACTGCGCCGGCAGCGATACCCTGTACGACGAAGCGCTGTGCCAGATAGTAGAGCACCATCACCGGCAGCGCTGCCAACATCGAGGCCGCCATGATTAACCCCCAGCGGAAGACATCTCCGGTGATGAGGCGGCTGATGGCGACGGGTACGGTTTGCAAAGTCGGTGAGGTGATAAAGATGAGCGCGTATAACAGTTCGTTCCAGGCGGCGGTAAAGGTAAAGACGCTAACCGCTACTAGGCCGGGGCCGGTGAGGGGCAGCACAATGCGGATGAAGGCTTGAAAGCGGGTCGCGCCATCGACCATCGCCTGTTCATCCAACTCGATGGGGATACTTCGGAAGTAACCCATCAACAGCCATGTACTCAAGGGGGCGGCGAACGTCAGGTATACAAAGATGAGTCCATGCAGGGTGTTGCCAAGCTGCAAGCGCGAAATCATCACCGAGAGCGGGATGAATAACAGGCCGCTGGGCGTGAGGTAGGTAAATAGAATCAGCCGCCCAAGCCAGTTGCGAAACAGGTACTTGAGCCGTACCAGACTGTAGGCTGCCAAGCTGCTAAAGAGCACCGATACAAATGTTGACGCGCCAGCCACGAGTAAGCTGTTACCGAGGTTAACCAGAAAATTATTTTCGGTGAGCAGGTCTTCATAATTTTGCAGGGTGGCATTCAAGGGCAGCAGCGAGGGTGTGCGGTAGATGTCTTTAGGCTGTTTGAGCGAAACAATGAACATGAAGTAGACGGGGAAGAGGATGATAATCGCTACCACTATCAACAGCCCATAGTACAGGAATTTTTGCCACAATGTTGGTTTGTCGAACATGGTTAATCCTCTTTCTGCAAGCGCACGGCGATTATCAGCGCCAGCACAGCGAAGACCGGCAGCAATGACACGGATACAGCAGCCGCCTCGCCAATCCGGAGGCTTTGCAACCCGTAATAGGCCAGTACGGGGAAGGTCATGGTGGCGTTGGATGGCCCGCCGCCAGTGAGCAACCAGACGGCCTCAAAGCTGTTGGTGGTGGTGATGGTCGAAATGAGGATGACGACCAGTATGACATGCCGAATACCGGGAACCGTGATGTTTAAGAATCGCTTCCAAGCGTTGGCTCCATCCAATGCGGCGGATTCGTAAAGCTCCCTCGGAACGGTTTGCATGGCAGCCAGAAACGATATGACCCAGAACGGAAAACCGCGCCAAACACTGGCGACGATGACACTGGGCATCGCCAGTTCTTTGGTACTGAGGAAATCGACGTGGGTATTCACCAGACCGAGGCTGATGAGGATATAGTTGAAGGCTCCACCCTGCGGCGAGTACAACAACTTCCACGTTATAAAAGCCACAAAGGCGGGCATGGCCCACGGAATTAAGATCAGACCGCGCCAGAACTGCCGCCCCCGAATCTTTTGATTGAGCAGCGCCGCCAAGCCCAACCCGATCCCTAATTTAAGAATTTGGATGGCGGATACCATCACCACCGTATTGCGAATCGATGCTTGAAAATCCGGTTTTTTGGTGAGGTTTATATAATTTGTCAGGCCAATGAACTGTCCGTCACTGCCCACAACGCGATCTGTAAAGCTAATTTGAATGGCAAAGAAAAATGGGTAAACAACTAATAATAAAATACAGATTATGAGGGGCGCGACCATCAAATACCCCAGAATACTTTCGGACTGCTGTAGATTTAAGCGCCATGGGCGACGCGGTTCTATTCGCACGATGGCCTCTTGAGACATCAAGTGCCGCCTTTCTTGCTGATAGGCCGTTGCGGAGGCGCGTTTGACACGCGCCCCCACAAACTACCGCTATTTATTTGTATTTATCGTAAATCGCCTGACAAGCGGCCTGCGTTTCTTTCATCGAGTCTTCGATGCTCAGATTATCCACGACGATGCGCTGAACCATGCGCGGCGTGAGGAAGTTGGTCTGGTATTCGGCAAAAGCGGAGTTATTCACATCGGGGAAAGCTCCGGCTGTGCCATGCAGGGCTAGATCAAGCAGGCCAGCATGTACCGCGCTTTCGGCGAAGATCGAGGCATTGACATGACCTTCCAGCGCCGGACCATAAATGGCGGTGCTGTAGTATTCGGCGGTGAAGTCATCGTCCGCCAAGTACTTGATGAGGTCAGCCGCGAGTTCTTGCTGGTCGCTGCCAACGGGTATGGAACGAACGACCGTGCTGACGGGCGCGATCAACATCGCGGGACCAGCAGGGAGCGCGGAGTACAACGTGCCGTCGCTCAGTTCAGGGTCATTTTCCACTAGATAGTTGCGGACGCTGCCGGGGTTAGCGATGAAGCCTGCCTGACCGGACTGGTAAGCAGTGTTATCGCCTGCGCCGTCCCATGTGGTCGCACCCGGTGGGAACAGACCGTCAGCATAAGCTGTGGTGATCCACTCCAAGAAAGCAGCGGTTTCTTTGCTATCGACGGTGCAATTCTTGCCTTCGTCATCCGCCACGCGACCGCCCCACGATTGCATCATGGTGGTCGTCAGGTTGCCGTCACCGACATTGGAGAGGGCGAAAGACATTGCATAGACATTGGGCGGATCGTTGATGGCACGCGCCATGTCACCGAGTTCTTCCCATGTCTTGGGCGCATCAGGGAAGCCTGCGGGTTCCAAAAGGTCATTACGACGGTAAAGGACGTTGCCATTTGTGGCGTAAGGAATCCCATAGACGTTGCCGCCGAAGTCATCACCGGTGACCAGACTATTGGCTGAATCCAGCCAACCACCGTGTTCCTCACCAATCTGTGCATACAGATCGTTGAGGGCAACTAATTGATCCTGCTGGCTGAGCAGCAGCATGAAGTCGCGTCCCAGATCAAGCGCGTCGGGCATGGTTCCGGCTTCAATAGCTGCCGAAACGGTCTGAACGGTTTCGTTCTGGTTAATCATGACGACTTCGACTTTGATGCCCTTTTCTTCGCCCCATTTATTGATTCGGGCGACCAAGGCATTGTTAGCCGACTCGGAGAATATCAGGCCACCCCAGTAGGTAAAGGTTTGTTCTTGAGCAAGGGTCGGGCTGAAGATGAGGGTTCCAAAAAGGAGGACGATGACAATGGAAAGGATCTTAGAAGGTTTAAACTTTTTCATATCTAATCTACTCCACATAAAAATTATTTCTGAGTGATTAAGTTACCTAAACGCTGCGGAATTATGTATTTTCCCCGCCACCTCCTTACTGTACGTCAAGAATTATGATCGCCTGCTTCATAATTAATCTTAACGCAAATCGGATACTTTTTGCGAAAATTCGGAATTTATCAAACCGCATCGGGTTTAAGGCATAACCCGATGGTTGGGCTAATTATATGGCATACAGCGATTTAAATTGGAGTGGTTTGGTTTGACAGCCGGATAGCTCCGGCTTTATGCCCGTCGATATTTATGTGGCGGAGTGCCCCAAAGTCGTGCGGTGAATATGAAGATATAGGTGCCATGGGGCGGAAGCAAATGAGCGAGCCGGTTATGGCCCGACACTCGAAGTTTCTGGCAGCAAGTCGACATAACGGGCGGCGACCCAGTATTCCTGCTGGTTGATACGCACCCGATACCAGATGGCGGGATCTTCGCTGGTGATAACCTGCCCTGTGACCCGCACCTCATCACCCTGATAAAACTGCCCGATGGGTACATTGCCACGGGCGCTGGGCAAGGAACGGTAATTGACCTCATCCGCTTTGATTACGCCGCTGACTTGCAGCGTCTGTATGGGCAGGGTGTTGGTGTCGGGATTGATCTGCCCAGTTGTACCATAGGCGGCAATTGCCTGCCAAATTTCCGGGGCGGCAAAAGCGTGCTGCCACGACCAGAAATTCACGCGATCCAGTTCCATGGCATCTGCCGCGCCCATAAAGCGATTGATTTGAGCGACGGTGGGTCGCCATAGGCCGCGCGCGTCAGGGGCAGCGATGCCAGCGGGGATAACCGGTTTACCCTCGCTAATGATTTTGTATTCGTTTACGGAGCGCTGTAAATCCGCCACGGGATCACTTTGAATCCAGTAGACCTGCGGCATGGCGGCATCGCAACCGGCCATGAACTGGCGAATAGGAAAGTCGGCGTGGAGTGTTGGGAAACGGTAACTGCTCAAAATCAGGCACATATTGCCCAACCCCATTTCCTGTAGGCGACCGCGTAAATGCTGCATGAAGGCGGTCGCCCGTGGCGCATTCCAGCGCATCCCACCAAAGTTTTCGGCCTCAATGACTGCCGCGCTCAAGCCGTAGATTCTGATCTGCTCGGCAAAGGTGTCGGCCTGTACTTCTGCCGGAATGTCCCGCACCGGAATGCCATGCTGACCGTAAATCATGCTCCAGCCCCAGACCTCGATGCCGCGCGCTCTGAATTGTAAAATGGTTTCTGTTAAAAAATGCTGGTTCCGGGCGGTGCGCGGATAAGCGGCTTCTCCATCCGCTACTTTTATCACCACATACTGGACACCGGCACTACTCAAGCGTTCCATCAAGGTGTTTATGTTCGGCGCGCACTGTTCCAACTGCCAGATGAAATATCCTTTTTTCAACATACCCCGCCCCCTGTTTCGTCCGTGCGTTGTGTAGAAATACTCTTTTTCCATGCTGTTGGTTGAAAAGTCATCGGGGTCACTTGAGGTTTACCCCGTAAATTATTGCAGGCTGCCCACATTGGGTTATCGTTATCTATATTGAACGGGGCTAAAGATCAATTCTAGGCAGGCAAAAACAAATCGCCCCCGATAATTTAGGGGCGACTGAGCTTACGACATCAATTGAGGGGGGTACTGAATTAGCCGAACTTGACGACTACTTTGCCAGCGCTCTGGCCTGTGTGCAGGTATTCGACGGCATCTGCCGCCTGCTCGACCCCATGAAACAATTTCGGATCGACTTCTACGCGCAGCTTACCGGCTTGATAGAGGGCGATCAGTTTTGCCAATTCGGGTTGTACCTGCCGGATGAAGTGCAATAAGAACATGGATCGCAGCGAGGCCGACTTACTCAACAATATGCGATAAATTCGGGGGCGCGTGACCAGATCAGGCGCAGACATATACTCGCTGATGTAGCCGATGATGACCAAGCGCCCGCGCACGGCTAGATTTTCGACGCAGGTGTCGAAGAGTGTGCCACCAACCGATTCATAGATTAGATCAATGCCGCGCGGATACTCGGCTTTGAGCACCGCGCCCACATCTTCCTTTTTGTAGTTAATCACGCGGTCACAGCCGAGCGCCTGTAGCAATTGGGCTTTGTCGTCCGAGCCGCAGGTTCCGATGACAGTATTGCCTGCCAGTTTGGCGAGCTGTACGGCGAATTGTCCGGTTCCGCCAGCCGCAGCCGTCACCAGTACGGTTTCGCCGGTTCGCATGTCGCCAACGGTATCCAAGCCCAGCGCCGCCGTTACACCACTGACAACCAGCGCCAGCACTTCCGGCGTGGCTTGTGGCACAGGGATGACGAAGCGTGAACGTACCGTCACATATTCGGCATACCCACCCACACTAGTCGAAACGACGGTATCACCCACTTTGTAATCGGTCACTTTGTCACCGATGGCAACGACTTCACCGATCATCTCTGCACCCAGATCAATCGGCGGGGTCGCGCCGGGGGTATACAATCCGGCGCTGATGTTGACATCGGTGGCGTTCACACCGGCGTATTGATTGCGGATGGTGATTTCGTGTCCGGTGGGCGGTATGAGTTCCGCCTCGACAATCTGGGATGCGTCGCGGAAATTATTGGTGAAGTGGGTCGCGATGAGTTTACGGTAGGTTGTTGGCAGCATAGAAAAATAGTCTCCAGTCGTCGGGCAATCAAGATGTCAGATAAAACACGACCTGTTGACGATAACACACTAGAGATGGGCGGGTTTCTATAATCGGTGGCGGATGAGCATTGAAAATGGTTGGCAGCATATCTACATAAGCATACCGTAATTGCTAGTTGGGAATGAGATTGGAAAAAGCGAGAGCAAGAATAGAAGCTGAGACTTTCAAGTCAAAACCGCGGTTGGTAGGGGCATGGAGATGTTGCACACCCATGGCTACCATTTGACTGTAGAGGGTTTCA
>JBBSBS010000071.1:0-20196 GCA_038251045.1 Aggregatilineales bacterium
GTGGGAATAGTAGATCAATACTAATAGATGCAAGACGGTTAAGGAATGATTTGGGCGCAAAAAGCCCAGGAGATGACTGGGCTTTTGTTTTGTACCGAAGCGAAGGTTGATTAGATGAAAATTCTGGCATATATCTCACTGTGGAAATGAGACAAGACGAAATTTGATCATAATCCTCACAACTATATCATACCTAGTGCGCCGCTGGTCATTAGAAAGATAACTGCTGGCCCTAGCAATACAATCCACAACGACGGGAAAATAAGCAGTACCATTGGGATCATCATTTTGACGGGTGCTTGATGAGCTTTTTCTTGCGCACGCTGACGGCGTTTCACCCGCATTTGATCAGACTGCACACGCAATATCTTCGTCATACTGACACCCAGCTGGTCAGCTTGAATGACCGCGGCAACGAAACTGGTGACATCGGGTACACCCATTCGGTCAGACATATCACGCATAGCTTCACGGCGCAACTTGCCAAGCTGAATTTCGCGTAGAACACGCCCGAACCCGATAGCTAAATCATTATCCCATTTTTCGTAAACCTTACCCATTGCTTGGTCAAAGCCTAAACCCGCTTCGACGCAGATAGTGAGCAAATCCAATGCATCAGGCAAACTTTTAAGAATACCGTCCTGTCGTCTGCTTACTTTCCCCTTGATCCATAATACAGGAAAGTAAAAACCTAGTCCTGCGCCGCCTGCCGTATAAAGTAACGCATTAGGGTCCCGACTTGGCGAAAGAACAAAAAAGACCATAAAAGCCACTAAAGCTACTGCAACTGTCGCCACAATCCGAATGGTCAGAAAGGTAGTCGGCTCTAGTGAACCTGCCATTCCTGCCTGCTCGATTTGTTTCCGTGTTTCATCAATCTGTTTTTGCGGCGTGAATCGCGTTGTTATGTCGGCAATTCGACGCAAGAAAGGTACTAAGATACGATCACGAAACGAAAGTGATAGCTCAATTTCTTCTAATGATTCAGGCAGTTCTCGTTCGCCGAATTGCGCTAAACGATCCTGAAGAGGATCGCGCTTGTTATCATCTCGAAGCGCCACATATACTAATCCCGCGACCACCAAGAGGATGACAATTATTGCTATGCCGATGCCAAGATTTTCCATAATGGTAATCCCTAACTAAATCTCGATGTTGACGATTTTTTGGATAGCAGCCATACCCATACCGATGAGTGCCAATCCTATACCCAGTAAAGGCCATCCGCATACGCGATTTTCAAACATCGGAGACATAAATCCCGGCTGAATAATCGACAGGAAGATAGCAACGATGATGGGTAAGAAGCTAATGAGATAACCGGTGTATCGCCCTTGAGAGGTGAGTACACGGATTTCGCCTTTTAATTTAATGCGTTCGCGGATTGTGTGCCCGATTACTTCAAGGATTTCCGCAAGATTGCCACCGACCTCGCGCTGGATGTTCACCGCGGTGATTACAAGATCCAGATCTTCGCTTTCTACGCGGCTCAGTAAGTGACCCAAAGCGTCTTCAACATCAATACCTAATTGTACTTCCTGTACGACACGTTTAAATTCGGTTGCCGTCGGTTCGGGTGCATCCCGCGAGATCGCCTCCATCGCCTGTAACACACTGAAGCCAGAACGAAGTGCATTGACCCAGAGTGAAAGTGAATCCGGTAGTTGATTTTCAAAGCGAATTAAACGTTGACTTGTCGCACGAGAAACATAAATGCGGGGGAAAAAAAATCCAACGAACCCCGCAACGATTGACATGACAATGTCGCCACGAAACAGGATGAAAAAGCCCACAGCGAAGAATGCGACCGGGGATAGAAATTGTAAGACAAAATACTCAGCCACGGTCAGCTTGATGTCGGCACGGGCAAGTTGTTGCCGCGTCCGTTGAGCAAAAGGTCGCCTTGAAATGGCTTTGTCAATTTGATCTAATGCACGCTTGTCTTCTTTTTTAGTATCTTCCGACGACTCCTCGACTTCCATAAATGACTGGTAGTCTTCTTCGAAACGACCTAATCTTTCTTCGACAAGGTCTTTCTCGGAGCGCACACTTAAAATACCAAATACGATAACTACGAGCGCAACTACACCCGCTACTGCTGCAATTATGGGTAAAAATTGGGATGGCATTACTCAGCCTCCTCCCTATATCAATCGACCGGATGCTGCTTACATTGTATGGATATTATGGAGAGTGCGTCAAGTAGGCGTACTCTCCTTTTACCTAAATTCACTGTTTCTTACGGATACACTTTTAGTAACTGCGACCAATACCAAACACAGACGGAGGCAGATGTATACCGGATGCCTCGATCCGTTCAATGAACTTGGGACGAAGACCTGTTGGGCGAATACGTCCGATTATCTTTCCGCCTTCAATACCAGTCTGTTCAAACTCAAAGATGTCAGACATAGTGATGATCTCGCCTTCCATGCCCTGGACTTCGGTGATCTTCTCTATTTTACGTGAACCATCACGTAAACGGTTTTGTTGACAGATTAAATCCACCGCGCTTGCAATTTGTTCACGGATAGCTCGCACGGGTAAATCCATACCAGCCATCAGGCACATGACTTCCAGACGTGAAATCGTATCGCGAGGTGTATTGGAGTGACAGGTCGTCAGCGATCCATCGTGACCGGTGTTCATAGCCTGTAACATATCTAACGCTTCGCCACCACGACATTCCCCGACAACGATCCGATCAGGGCGCATACGCAAACAATTCACAACTAAGTCGCGAATGGTAATTTCGCCTTTACCTTCTAGATTCGAAGGACGTGTTTCAAGTGTCACTACATGCTCTTGGCGAAGCTGGAGTTCAGCCGCATTTTCAACGGTGACAATTCGTTCGTCATTCGGAATAAAGCCTGAAAGCACATTGAGCAGGGTGGTTTTACCTGAACCCGTACCTCCCGCTACAATTGTATTCAGACGCGAGATAATGCACGCACGCAGAAAATCTGCAATCTCTTTGGTCATCGAACCAAATCGAACGAGGTCGTCAATTGTAAGCGGTTTCTTTGAGAACTTTCGGATCGTGATGACCGGTCCCACCAACGAAATTGGGCGGATAACAGCATTCACGCGCGAACCATCCGGAAGACGAGCATCCACGAGCGGTGAACTTTCGTCAATACGACGGCCTAGTGGTGCGACGATGCGGTCAATAATCCGAAGCACATGCTCATCGTTCTCAAAGGCCACATTCGCACGGGTAATATTACCCTTTTGCTCGATAAACACATTTTTTGGGCCGTTCACCATAATTTCAGTGATGGTGTCGTCCGCTAGCAAAATCTCTAATGGACCAAATCCGAGAATCTCAGCCACAATGGATTCAAATAGGCTTAGACGTTCCGCTCGTGAAATGACAATGCTTTCGTCTGCTAGGATTGCATTAAACAATTCTTCAATATGAGCCCGAACTTCATTTTTGCGGGTAACATCCATCGCCTGATGGTCAAGCTCAGAGACGAGTTTGTTCTGGACTCGTGTTTTAAGGTCAAGATAATTATTGCCTTTACCCGGCGTTCCCGGTCGTTGCTGTTCTGCTAACGCTTGTCGCCGTTGGCGCATTGCTGCAAGCTTCGACTCTTCGGTTTCCCCACTGCTTTCGGGATCGTGCCCGCCTGAACCTTGCTCACCACCGGAATTCCCACCACCCTTATCAATTCGGCGTAATAATGACATCGTTATCCTCCACACTTACATCCTGAAAACGGTGTGAATGGCTCACCACGTTATGTTGTTTTTCCGAAGAGTTTGTTGCCAAAGATGCTTCGTGGTGCGTCCGGCTGTTTTACCTCAGCTTCGGGGTCTTCACCCATCATCTTTGTATATACCAAATCTGCTAATTGCATCAGTTCTTTTACAGGAGAACGACTTCGATCCCGTTGCGCCACAATTAATACACCCTTACTCATTGCTGTGAGCGCTGTTAGCTCATCCTGCGGAATTTCAACTTCTACCGGGCGTTTCAGGAACTTAGCAATTTTTTCACTTGTGATTGCAAACTTCTGTAGGTTACGGTCTTGCGGAACGCGATTCAACACAATGAGCGTTTTATCCGTCGTATATCCGAGCTGATCGAATTCGTCCATCACAAATCGTACGTTCTTGACACCTGCTAATGTGGGAGTAGTAACCAGCACGATCTTGCTGGCGATGTCAAATAGGGCACCCAGCGTTTCATCCATGTGGCGACCGGTATCGACGATAATGAAATCATAGTGGTTAGCTACTTTTTGCAAAATAGTGGCTACGGAGGTGGGATCCTGTTGAATAATAAAGGCTTCGGCTGGTCTTGAGGGTCCCATAAGTACTTTAAGACCACTATCATGAGTGACAACGATGTTATCGAATAACTCTGTATCGAGGTCATTAACACTACGTGCTAGATCAACAATCGTTGATTGCGCTTGGAGATTAAGGAAAACGCCAATATCACCAAACTGTAAATCAGCATCAACTAATAACGCTCGCGTACCTTCGCGCATCAAACCCGACGCAAGATTTGTTGCAATTGTTGTGCAACCAGCGCCACCTTGAGGGCTGTATACCACAATAATGTGGCCTGCACGATTATCGTCATTTCCTGATGCGGGTGTGACAGCTGTTTTAACAGCCGCACCGCCACCGGAACTAGCCATCGTTCGATATTGTTCGGCAAGCTGTTTGTGCTGGGCATAGACATTTCGTATGGTGTTATACAGATCGTCCATCGATACCGGCTTGGAAAGGAAGAAACGCGCTCCGACCAACATGGCTCGCTGCAAATAGTCTTGGTCGCTTTGGACAGACATCATGATAACAGCCGTTGTCGGAACCGCCTGCGTGATTAGTGCGGTCGCCTGAATGCCATCCATATCGGGCATGTTAATGTCCATGATAACGATATTGGGCTTCAGCTCCTTAGCCATTGCGACGCCTTCGCGCCCTGTGCCAGCTGAACCAACTACCTTCATATCAGGTTCAAAGGCAATCATCTTCTTGATATTTTCACGGGCTTCAGGAATATCATCCACTAACAAAATAGTGATGATTTCACCATCATTACCCTGATTTGTACCTTGTTTGTTCATTTGGCTACCTGACGACTTCTTTTCTCATGATTGCCGAATTATCCAGTTTTGGATGTAACACTATCAATGTTATGCGAATGGAGTACGCTTCACTCTCATCACATGAAAGTGAAGCGTAGATTACTGAACAATATAGCTTTTATTACTTACTGACCTGCTGGTTGATTTGCAATGACCCCAGCCAAATCAATAATGTCACCGGTGATCAGCTGGCGAATACTACGGATAGCGGGTTCAATCGAGTAATCACGCCGTGCCGGAACTTCGATGCGAAATTCTTGCATCATATAGTCGAGGGTCACAGGTGTAGTTTGCTGCGTGCTGCGGTCATTAACTGATCTCAGCGCCAAAGTTACAGGTAGTTTTGCGTCAATTGCCCATACCAGCACCACCGCATATTGAGGGCTGACACCTAAAGTAACAATATTCGGCGGTGGCACAGGGGTAATTGTGGGAGCAGGCGTGCTGTTGCTACCTCCACCGCTATCCGCTTCTTGAGTAGCAGGCACAGGTGTTGGAGTTGGGAGTTCACCCAAATACCGACCGTTTAGAGGGAATTCGCCAACGTGTACGACCAAAGCATCCTGAATTGTCCGCTGAGTAACCAGTCGAGGACGCTGCCGCTCAGCCGGGCCAACAATAACCGTGCCAATACTAGATTGGTCAATACGTCCACCAATGCCCTGTTGCAGTTCAATTCCTGCATCGGTCTTGCTAAACAACGTGACCAAATTCGGGGTAATTGACTGGAATACCTCGTCTACATCAATAAATAGCATTGAGATAATCACATCAACATGGTCGCCATCTTGTAGACCGTATGCCACGCTCGTAATGCGATCCATAGGCAGTGAAACGGCGATCCGGTCACTGGGTAGGACAGCAGCGGCATCAGAACCGATTGCTGCCAGACTGGTTAAGTCTGTAACCAGATAAGTGGAAAGGATAGGTTGTTCGCGGAACACGTCAGTACGTGCGATTTTTCCGAGAACTTTTTCCAAACCACCATCCTGCTCCTTAATGGCATTAAAGGGAACAGTTTCTTCCGGTAGTGTTGCATAACCTACAATATTTTCGAGTTCTTGTATCGAGTTAGGGAAACGATAACCACGAGGCAAGTTTTGAAGCGCTTGTACGACTCTCACCAAAGGAATTGGTGTAGGTGTTGGCGCTAAAGTCGAATCTGGGGATGGCTGTGATACATTGGTGTTATCCGTAACAACATCGGGTTGTTGATTCAACCCCGGAATGATTACAACAACCGCAATTACAGCCAGAAGAACAATTAATCCAATGAGAATGAGTAAGCGACCACGCATGAAGTCCCTCCGTTAGACCTTCGGGTGTCCCACCTGTATAGCAAAAGCTGCTATTACCCAGATGAAACTGCAAAAACTTAAAATGTGACAGCGACTTGATTCTAGTGTAGTCGAATAGTGGCTACTGTCAAATAGACTCAAGTACGCAATCATTAAGATATTGGATTTTGGTCACATGACTTCGGCACTAGTTGGCAGTTCAATGTGAACTCTTGTGCCATCAGTTTCGCCACTTGTTACCGAAAGCGTTCCCCCCACCAACTCAAACTTCTCGCGAAGGGTTATAATGCTCTGGGCACGTGGCTCAATGTGTGATTCATCACCGGTGAAAGCTGCTTGCGCGTCAAATCCGCGACCATTGTCTTCAATATCTACTTTTACGCGGTCGTTTGCCATATCCATCCGAATAGAAATTTCACTGGCACTCGCATAATCTCGTGAATGTCCCATCAATTCCTGAATACCACGAAACACCATCACTTCACGGTGACTTTCCAAACGCCGTTCTTCTCCCATGAAATCAAGTTTGGCCTCGATGTCATTCTTATCTTTGAATGAATCTACGTACCGACGAACAGTCGGAACGACACCCAAGTCATCGAGCATCATTGGGCGCAGGTCAAAAATAAAGTCGCGCACTTTTTGGAAAGTTACACTGGCAGTAGATTTTAGATTTCCAAGCTCTTCTGCCGCGCGTGCTGGATCGCGATCAAATAACCGCTGGCAAATTTCGGTTTGTAAAATGAAATTTGTCAATGATTGTGCCGGACCGTCATGCATCAAACGGGCTAACCGGTTTTTCTCTTCTTCCTGTGCCTGTACGATACGGACGATATTAATTGATGCCGGTTGTGGGCGTGCGGCAACAGGCTCTTCACCCGAATCAATCGGAAGGCCTCCTCCCTGCACCATAGTTAATAACTGAGCCAATAGCTTTTGCTCGGTTTCTATTGTGTCACGGTTGGACTGAAACTTCTCCAACTGACCACGCATGGTCGTTAACCGAAATCGTGCATCAATTGCTTCGTCGTACTTTACGCGAATATCTTGGCGTGGAACGGTTTCAATGTTGTCTTGAATAGTGCGTAATTCGGTTGCAATATCTGCATTCCGCTGCTGCTCTCGATCTACGACCAATTGAGTCTGGTCAATTTGCGTCTTTATTTCAGCTAATTTGTCTTTGAGACGCTTCATCTCTTGGCTGATAGTGTCAAGCAATTGGCTTTGTGCGTCACTCATATATAAAGTCCAATCCCTATTGAGGCTAATTGTTAGGTGTAGTGTTATTCGTCAGGCGTACCCAGCCACGCCGTATTGCATTAACCGCCGCTTGTGTACGGTCTTCAACATGAAGTTTTTTCAAAATAGAAGTCATGTGATTTTTTACAGTCTGCTGGCTAATGTTAAGTTTAACCGCAATTTCTTTGTTACTGAGGCCATCCGTAACAAACTGCAAAATTTCCATTTCCCTATGACTGAGTGGAATAAAATGATCGTCAGCATCGACAATGTAAGGGCCGCTCATAGCTGCCACACTGGATTGGATCCATTCTTCAAGTTGGCGTTCGTCCATTCGTTCGCCATTCACCACGTGTTGGCCGTTTGCCACGTCCCGAATGACCTGTATAAGATCGTCAGGGGTGATGTCCTTGGAGCAGTAGGATGCGGCACCAGAACGCATGGCATGTAAAATCTGCTCTTCGTCATGATACGCCGTAAGCATGATGATAGATGTCTTCAAACGATCTGATTTTAGTTGACGGGCAACCTGCATCCCGTTTACGAGCGGCAGATTAATGTCCAATATTAAGATTTCTGGTTCAAACTGCCGAACAACCCGCAAGGCGTCCTCACCATTTTCTGCGTATGCGACTACATCAAGATCATTCTCTAAGCCAAATGCTTGTTGCAACCCATCCCGGAACATGGGATGATCATCTACGATAACAATGGTTATTTTGTGCTGTTTACGGTTTTCTTCCCGATTATTCATTGATGATCCTCGTCCTGAGATCGTTAGATTACGTCTTTCCCTATACCTGTGGCATACAGGAAGTCTTCATGTTCTACTTTGTATCTGTAATTTGGGTTAGATGTATCGTATAAAGACTACAACGGCAGTATACACCGGAAATGTTATCACCTGCAAGCAAGGGGCATCATAGATTAAGCGAAGATAAATAATCTGTAGCTCGCTGATGAATTTTGAGGTGGTTGACTGTAATATTGCTCATCGAACTAGGGTAGATTACGTGAGGGTTTCTTTTGGATCAAGTAATAAATGGTGAACTGGTTTACTATCAATTTGCCAAGTGGTCAGGTGTGAAGCATGGCGTTTTCACCCGTAAGGGAGGAATCAGTGCTGCCCCTTGGGATTCGCTCAATCTTGGCGGGAACGTAGGGGACGATCCAGCAGCTGTGCGGCATAATCATGATTTAGTTTACAAAGCGCTTGACCTCAATGCTAAAAAGTCGTGTACGGTGTGGCAAATACACAGTGCCGATATTGTCATCGTAGATGGTCCTGCTCGCGGCAGACGGTGGATTGCTTTAGCAGATGGAATGGTAACAAATTGTGCTGAAACGCCACTGTTTATGCGGTTTGCCGACTGTACACCTTTGTTATTTTACGATCCTGTTCAGCGTGTGATTGGGATGGCTCATGGCGGATGGCGTGGCACTGTGCAGGGAGTAGCGTCCAATACCATACGAACGATGGTGGAAGGTTTCGGGTGCAATCCGCAGGATATACAAGTTGGTATTGGTCCGGCAATTGGCCCCGATGTTTATCAGGTTGGCGAAGAAGTCGTGCAAGCTGTAACAGATTACTTCGGCACAACTGAAACGCTCATTCGCCGCAGCACTACAGATGGCACAGCCTATCTTAATCTATGGGCTGCCAACCGGCTTGACCTTGAAAGAGCGGGTGTGACCCAAATTGATGTTGCCGGAATATGTACAGCGAGTCACACCGATGAATTTTTCTCGCATCGCGCAGAAAAAGGACGCACTGGACGTTTTGGAGCGGTACTCTCATTATGACGATTGCTGATAATATTCGTGACGTGCGCCAGAAGATTGCGGATGCCTGTGACAGGGCAGGGCGTGACCCCAATAAAGTGACGCTAATAGCCGTCAGCAAGACCTCGCCGGTCGAGGCCGTACTGGAAGCTGTCGCTGCTGGTATGCAACATTTTGGTGAAAATCGCGTAGAAGAAGCTGAATCTAAAATACCAGCAGTAGTATCTCAAGTATCCATACCGCTGACGTGGCATATGATCGGACATATTCAGAGTCGCAAAGCTAGAGTTGTAGCGCCGTTATTCCAATGTATTCATTCGATCGATACACTCAAGCTGGCACAGAAATTTTCTACATTGGCTGTCGAAACTAGGCAACAACTTGATGTTCTGCTGGAAGTAAATGTATCTGGTGAAGAGGCCAAACACGGTTTTGCTGCCCAAAACTGGTCAGAGAAATCTGTGGAGAAAGATGTTTTGTGGAAAGAAATCGAGCAAGTTCTTGTTTTGCCCGGTTTGCATGTACGGGGTTTGATGACAATGGCACCCATTGTAACCGACCCACAGGAAACGCGACCGGTCTTTGCTTCTCTCGCCGCCTTGCGTGATGCGCTACAGAATACTTTTACTGTCAAGCTTCCTGATTTGAGTATGGGCATGACAGATGACTATCCTGTAGCTATTGAAGAGGGTGCGACGTTGGTTCGAGTAGGACGTGCAATTTTTGGTGTTCGTGCTTAAGTAGTGAGGTTGAAAGTCGTGTTTATCATCAATATCATCAGTTTGCTGTTGAATATTTTCCAGTTGGCATTGCTCGCACGGATTATCTTGAGCTGGTTTCCCAATGTGGATAGAAGTAATCCGATCATCCAACTCTTGTTCGATATTACCGAACCGGTTTTGAAACCCATTCGTGATATGCTGCCGCCGGGTGGCATGTTTGACTTTAGCCCACTGATTGTTTTTCTCGTCATCCAAGTATTGACCACAGTTATACGGAATATTCGTTTTTAATTTGCCGGGGTCAATAGCTTTTCCGATAAATTAGCAGTACAGTTAATAAGCGGAATTTGAAAGTTATGACCTTTCAAATCTTACGGTTATTCTGAGCTGTTCTCTGCGATAATTTATATCAAAAGAGCAAAGGATTGATGATGTCACAGAATCGGAAATTTGAAATTACCGATGCACGAGGTGGTGCGGCATTTGCGGTACGTGTCGTTACACGGGCTGATGTATCGGAAATTGTGGGTACTCAGGAAGATGGGGCATTACGGGTACGCTTGGTTGCATCTCCTGCCGGTGACCCTGCCGCTAATCAGGAACTCGTGAACTTGCTTGCCGAGCATTTGCAAGTCTCTCCTGAGAAAATTGAAATCGTGGCTGGGGCCAATGGTCGAGACAAAATGATTAGTGTCGAAGGTATTACTACGGCTGACCTTGATGCGCGTTTCGGTGGATTAAAGGCCGACTAGTTAGGACAGTTGATGTTCAGGCTTTCCCACATAGCAGTGGCTATTCTCCTATGTATTATATCTGCCTGTTCACCGACAGAGCCTTTGCTCGTGGAACCGACTCAAACATTAATTATTTCAACACCCACTATTACGCCTATCCCCCTTACGCCAACTATAACCTTGACCCCCTTACCCCGTGCAAGTGATTTATCAACACCTACACCTTTTGTTTCTGGTGCGGAGCAAAACGTTTCGCCCGGTGATGATCCGGTGGCTGATGAATTGGCTGCGTTGGCGCAGAGGCGGGTTGCCGATACCCTGAATTTGCCTGATCGTCGGGTACAAATTGTTGAAGTCGAGTCGTACACATGGATCGATACCAGTTTAGGCTGCCCAACTCAGGACGTTACATACCCGGAGCAGGAAGTCGACGGCTATCGGATAGTACTACGTGCCAATGAGCAGGATTTTATTTTCCATACCGATTTTGATCGTGTCGTAGCCTGTGACGCAGCGAACGAAAAACTACCGGCTGCATCCTCCTCTAACAGCTAGCTAGCCAGAGCTTCTATTTGTAAGACCGAGCAAACCCAAATGCTTATACCGGAGTCGGGAATGGTTTCCCTGTCTGAATCTGGAAGTCAGCCAGTGATCGGTAGGCTGCATCCCGTACGTCACTCTTTTGATCTCTCAGAGCAGTATAAAGTAATTTCACGGATTGTATTTCACCCAACTGTCCCATATTTCTAGCCGCGAGTGCGCGAATCATATCCTCACCCTCTTGCATAGCCTTAATGAGTGTTTGACCGCTTTCGTCTCCCGGTGAAAGATTTTCCTGTCGCTTTGCGGCCCATTCATTCAGCCATGTTATTGCTTCCGGTGGTGGATAGCCGTGCGGCCCGTTGCCCCGCCCATAGCGCATTTCCTGGAATGCTAATTGTGCTGCTGAACGGACATACCATTGCGAATCTTCAAGGAATGCCCGGTAGATGGCAAGGACTGCCCAGTCCGATTTTAGTCGTTTAATACCAAACACAGCAGCCCGCCGCACAATCATTTCGTCGTCTTGAATGGCATCATACAGAGTTGGATAGCCCTCGGCTGGAATATCCGCTAATGTTTCAGCGACGGCCTGCCGCAATGATTCGGATCCTTCCGTCAAAGCATCTACCAGCGCCGTTAAAGCCTCTTCACTTCTTATGGCACCCAAGCCCAACGCTGCTGCAATTTGTACATCACTGCCACCATCTTTGAGTAGGGGGGCAATAATGGTAGCACCATCATCATGACCGATTACCCCGATACATAGACATGCAAGCTGGCGAATTTGTGCCACGATGCTCTTGGTCGCCTGCTCAAAAATATCTGCGATTTGGGGGTCGCCCGTAACGATAAGCGCGGCGGCTGCACGTTCACGCAGCAGCGGGTACTGGTTTGGTGCGGTGAAAACCTTGCCTAGATATTTGATATAAGGCGTGCGCCAAGCAACATCTTGGGGCGCGTAGCGCATCCAATGCGCAATTTCCATAATATTGCTCTGGATGATGTCTGTAGGGCTGTTCATCCGCTCATTAACAGCGTTTTCCAGCGATATGTGTGATGCGCTGTACGTGATGGCTTTACGCCATGAAGGCATAGCAATCTTTTCGGTCACCACACTGTCATCTGCATCCTGAATACTCATACTGGCAAAATATGCAGCCATGTCGGGATGACGGAAGCGGTATCGACCGCCCTTAAAACGTATCAATAACCCGGTTTTGCGCAGCACTGCCAAAAATTTATCGGCAGGATTGGCCTGTTTCTCTACCTTTTTATTGGGCTTATCCGCAGATTGTTCGGCAATTTCTGCCACGGGCATTAAATCGGATAGTGCCTCTTCAACAGTTTCTTCAGTCGCCGGTTCTTTTACAGGCGCGGCTTCACTCAGTGTTTCAGCTATTGGGTGATCAGCAAGCAGCGTTGTCAACCGTACGCGCGTAATGTAACCTTCATCTAATTGTAAAGCAGCCGCTTTGACCAGATATTCGGTCAGTTTCTCATCTTTGTAATCTGTTGGAACATAGCGATTGACGAGACGATTAATCCATTCACCGTAATATGTTGGGTCATCATCGCCAGAAAAATGGGCCAAAGTCTTCAGCGTTAATTCAAGAGGGTTATAAGGGCGTGGGCCAGTTTTTGCCAGTTTTATGAGTTCTTCTTGTGGTGCTTGGACGGTTCCCCGCCGCTTACCAGTGTTTTTCCAATTAGCCGCCCAATTATCAACGTGCTGCTCACGGTCAACGTCACTCCATGGACGCAGGTAAACCGGGGTAAGGCCGATTTCTTGTGTCAATACCCCATGTTGGTCGGGTGAGCCGGTAATGATGAAAAAGTTTTCACGGTAATTAGTTATTAAGGCCTTTAGCCAGTCTAACTGGTCACCACGTTCTTGGGATGATAGTTCGTCATACCCGTCAATCAACAAAAGTACCTGACCCTGATTCAGACGTTTATATAGGCTTTGAGGTGTTGTGCTGGCTGCAACACGTCCCAATTGGCGCTGAACCGCCCGAACCAGCGGCTCGGCGGGATCTATATCTGCCCCATAAGTTGCCATATCAGCCTGAATGTCCGACAGGTGAACATATATAGGCATCAAGCGATTAAAGAGTGGGATTCCGGCCTCATCTTGCATATCAAGCGCCATGCCACGTTCTTCGGCGAGCCGTTCTTTGGCTCGTTGTTCGAGCAAGACCCGCTCCTTGACGCGTACAGCACGCTTTTTATCATCAAGTGCCGCCTCTTCAGCATCCAATGTTTGTTGTACACGGTCGATCGGTTTTACAAAATGTGTGCGACCGAGAGCGCGCAGCAGAATCGCCATCAATGCGGTGCTCCTACCGCTGCCGGATGTACCCAGTAAAGCAAGAGCGCGATCACCCGTACTTAGTTCATCAATCGATAAGGTGTGTATGTTATAAGGCGCCTGTAAAACAGGCATATCCGGTGTGTGTGGCACAACATGAAATACGCTGTGTGTAACAACATCTTCTGCCGGAGCAGCCAGAGGCGGCGCAGTTAGAAAACGAGGCTCAACGAGAATGTCCGTCAAATTGATGATCGGGCCGGCGATGTGCTGGCGCTGTGCCATACGCACAATATCATTGATATAGCGCGAATCAGAACTTTGGGTAGCATAACCCTGAGCACTGCTGGCCTGCTGGTTGACCGACTGTATCGCGCCGCCAATGAGATGTCGGGCGCGGTATACACCATAAGCGGTTGCCCAACCAGCTAGTACACCTAATCCGAAATTTTCGACATCAAAACCCATTTCCAGCCCTCCGCAAGGTTAGCCGCTGTTATTAATCAATATACGTCCACAACTGGAGCAGTAGGTTAAGGACTCACGCTTACGCACTTCTTGAATGACATTCATATTTTGCTGTACACGACACACTGAACAACTCTGGTTGATGAGTACGGCGACTGCCTGATTGTTCTTTCGTGGGCGCAGGGTGTTGTAAACTTTAAGGATGTCGGGCGTAATAACTGGAACAAGTTCCGCACGGCTTTTGAGTAGGGCGCTGCCTTCCATTTTGAGCCGCTTCTGTTCTTCAATCAGCCCCTTATTTGCAAGTTCAAATTGGGCACGTAATGTTTCGAGTCTTGCCGTACTTTCTTTAAGCGACGCGTCGGCAGCATCAACTGACATCATTGCTTCTAAAAGCACATCTTCAAGCTCTTGATTACGCCTTTTCAAGGACTGGATTTCGTGCTGCATGTCCTGTAACTCTTTGGGATTGCGAACACGACCACTATAAAGCGCTTCATCTGTCTCGCGCACTTTTGCCGTGTTAGACTGAATATCAAGTTCTAGTTTTCGAACCTTACTTTGCAGCGGGGATAGCTTTTGCTGGTCATCGGCAACTTGCTGTTCCGCCTCGGTTATGGCTTTGTTATCGGCTAGCTGCGCTGTGATTTCATCAATCCGTTTGTGGTGTTGATGTACATTAATATCGATTTCTTGCAGGCGGTAAAGTTCAGACGCTTGTATCATAAATTGGCTTCATCTGTCTCACATATACTTAGGTGTTGCTACAACAATAAGTAGGGATGTCTTAACGTGTAATAGTCATCATTTCCGTTTACAGTTTAAGTATACACTGGGCTGAGTAATCCGAGTAATTTGAATTTGCGGCAATGGTAAGTTCAACATACGAACAGAGAGTGAACCCGATACCTTGCACAAAATGAAGGCGGTCTGAATGCAATCAACACGCGACACGGTACATATCACACCCACAGAATGGCGTTGGGTGATTTTTGTGGGAGGGGCGCTTGTCGTATTAGCGTTTGTACCTTTTCTATGGGTTGGCCTAAGTGGGGCAGGCCGGGATCAATGGCAATTTATGGGGGTACTCAACAATTATATTGATGGGTCCACCTATCTTTCAAAGATGATGCAGGGATACGAAGGCTCATTGCTTATCCACTTTCAGCATACGCCGGAAACCCACAATGCTATGTTTATTCAGGTTATTTATCCACTGCTCGGTCAGTTAGCGCGTGTGGTTTCCATCCCTCCTATCGCGCTGTTTCATGCGGCTAGGGTCGTAGCGTCACTAATAATGTATATGGCTCTTTATTCCTTTGCGGCTACGATTTGGCCGCGCCGTCGTTCCAGACGAATTTTCTTTATCATTGCGTCGATTGGTTCTGGTTTGGGCTGGTTAATGATCATATTTACTGGTGATCCGGTCGGCGTGCCGGATCTGGTCATACCGGAGATGTTTCCGTTTTACAGCAGTTTGGTTAATGTGCATTTTCCACTTTCACTCGCCTGCCTCACATTGATGGCGAGCGTACTCGTCGTGACATTTCGGCCCGGTTGCAGCGATGATCCTTCGCTCAATAACGGAGGTTTGCTGCTTGGCATCACCAGTTTTGCACTGTCATTGTTATACCCACAAGGGCTTGTTCCATTTGGTGTAGCGGCGCTCGCGCTCGTGGTTTTTCGGGCGCGCCGCCATCTTCATGTGAACATGCGCGATGTACGCTGGTTATTGGTCTTGTTTTTACCAGCTCTTCCAATGGCTGCATATTACGTAGCACTCGTCAATTACAATCCGGCAGCAGCCGAATGGAATCGACAGAACATTACGCTTTCCCCCTCGCCGCTCATCCTGATTGTGGGATTGGGTATTCCTTTGTTAATCGCATTGCCGGGAATTTGGCGTAGTCTGCGACGTTTCGAGCCTGATGGAGATCAATTTGTGCTGATCTGGTTGTTGGCTATCTTGATCACCATGTACCTTCCCACAAACACCCAGCGGCGCTTTGGTGTCGCCATTATGATACCCGTTGCTTATTTCGCTACCCGTGCCCTTGAAGGATTCTGGTTTAACTATATCAGCCGACGTTGGCGTTATCGGCTGTTAATAGCAGTCGTGCCGACGATCACCATGAGTTACTTTATAGTGTTGATGGGTAATTTAACGGTTGCGACGGGCCCATTTCTCCAGCGCGATTATGCTGCTGCATTTCAATGGCTTAAAGACAAAGACAATACAAGCGATGTGATACTTGCCGCTTCGGATGTGAGCGCATGGATACCCGGCTGGACGGGTGATCGGGTTGTGTACGGACATCCCTTTGAAACACTGGACGCAGATCACAAATTGCAGCAGATGCTTGACTGGTACAACGGCGTTGATTGTGAGCAGCTTATTCAGGAATACGCGGTGAAATATGTAATCGTTGGTCCACTGGAACTTGAAATAGGCCCGGCGGCTTGTACCAGTGAGCTCAATCCGGTATTTAATTACAACTCGGTCACCATATACGCGCCATAGACCGCGCACTTATTTCGGAAATGCGTAGGGCTGTTGGATTCACAATCAATGTTATGAAGGCAAAAGGTAGATGTTGAATCGTTCATCAAAGCACAGTAATTTTGCCTTAGTCATCCTGATTGGTGCATTGCTGCTGATCTTTCATCGGCTACTCGTTGGCGAGGCATTCTTTTGGGGGCTGCCATCGTTACAATTTTATCCTTGGCGCGAATATGCACTTGATACATTTCGCAGCGGTCATTTGCCCTTCTGGAATCCATACAATGGGTCAGGTGCCCCGCTGTTGGCGAATTATCAGTCAGCATTGCTCTACCCGCTCAATTGGTTTGGGTTAGTCCTGCCTATTGCATGGTCGATGAGTGTTACCGCTGTTGTGCATCTGTTTATCGCCGGCTGCGGCATGTGGATGTTTACAGGTAAAGTGGGATTGACCGAATTGGGGCGCGGAATGAGCGCGATTTCTTTCGCGTTGACCGGTTATCTTGTGGCGCGTTTAGGCACATATCCCACTATTTTTGCAGCCGCCTGGATTCCTTGGTTGATGTGGGCGGCTTTAAAAGTATTGGCAGATGCCCGCCGCCGTGACATAGGGTGGCTAGCCGTTTTTGCGGCTATGCAATTGCTAGCTGGGCACGCTCAAACGACTTATTACAGTATGCTGCTGTTGGCGATCTTTTCGATGTGGTGGGGCATCAGCCAGCGTGTGAAATGGCAGCGGTTGCTGCTGTTGGTAGTGGGTATTGTGGTTGGGGCGGGCATTGCGTCCGCCCAATTGCTGCCGACCGCCGAACTGCTGGCACAATCACAGCGTTCGGGTGGTGTTGATTATGATACGGTGATGAACTTTAGTTATGCTCCTGCGCGCATGATGAACTTCATAGCCCCCAATATTTTTGGCACTCCCGCTAATGGCACTTACGCAACCAAAGGTGCGTTTTTTGAAGATGCCGTTTATCTGGGGTTCATCCCCCTAATTTCGGCATTGGTCGCAATTGTGACATGGGCGTGGGGCAAACTACGGCGTTCTAAACGCCCAGAATATTTTTCGAGTGTTCCTTTTTGGTTGGTCATTGTGCTCGTGGCATTTGTGCTGGCACTTGGTAAGCATTCATCCATCTTTCCATTTCTGTACGAACACATTCCGACTTTTGCTATGTTTCAGGCTCCCGTACGCTGGCATATTTGGACGGTGTTTGGCCTCAGTGTGCTGGCGGGAATCGGCGTAGGGATGTGGACGCGCGGATACTGGGTGTTATTCGGGACGCGTTTGGCAACCGCTGCGGCTGTCGGGGCGGCATTGTTAGCTTTGGTAGCTCCCGAATTTCTTCCTGCTGAGTTAGTTCAAGAGCAAGCGTTCTCAAATCTAATACAAGCCGTGATTACTACCGGTATTATCGGTGCTTTGGCGGGTATATTGACGCTTGCCCAACCGGAACTGCCGATAGGATCACGCTACAAATGGTGGATGACAGCCGTTTGGCTGGTGATCGCAGGAGATCTCGTTTATGCCGGTTGGGGATTAAACCCGACTGTTCCTGCCTCATTTTATGACAAGCAAGAGGTTTCCGCGTCTCAGCCTAACACACGCGGCTATTGGCCCACGGCGATTGATGAGGCACTTAAGTTTGATGATGATGGTTATTTACAGTTTGACGATTATCCGGCGGCTGTCGCGCGCCAAGCGGCCTATCGAGCCAGTGAACTACCGAACCTAAACCTGATTGATCGTTTGCCACAGTTGAATAATTTTGAGCCATTGTTAATTGATGCTTTTAAGCAATATGCTGACCTGATTGACCGACATCCCGCGCAACGCGATACCTTGCTAAGGGCGGCGGGGGTCGGTTACGTCTATGACCATGAAGGCAAAGCTGTGTCCATCGGGTCATCAGCAACACGAGCGTGGTTTGTGGATGCGGCCTGTTGGCATCCTGATCGCGAGTCGTTGGAAAAGGCACTGGTCACCAATTGGAATCCGGCACAGGTTGTGCATTTGATAGGGCAGGGAGAATGCTCTACAGAGTCGAGCGCCGGTGCTGAGTCGAACACGGTTGACACTATCTCGGACAGTAGCGACAGTGTGATTCTGAAGGTGACAGCAAATCGAGCAGGGTGGCTGGTGCTGGCGGATGCGTATTACCCCGGCTGGGAGGTAACTTTAGATGGCAAGTCAGCCGACATCCAACAGGCTAACTTGATGTTCCGCGCGGTGCAGATCCCGGCTGGCACGAGCGAAGTCCGTTTTGAATACCATTTTCGCTGGTTGCTTCCGGGGTTGTTAATCAGTATCACCTCACTGTTGGTTGTGCTGGTGCTTTTTCGCTCAAAAGAACCTGACCTCCCAACTGGATAACTCATGAGGACTCATCACAGTATGCTTTTTTCTCCTTCTCCTCAGCGTAAACGTTTGCAACTGCAAATATCTGAGCGCCGTTTGATGCTGATGGCGGGTGATGTGTTGGCTGTGCTGACCGCCGTGTTCATTGCCCTATTTGTTTGGTCGGTTGTGGCGCGTGAGCAATTTAATGTGGACTTTATACTGCCGCGCAGTCATTGGTTCTTCATTATGACGGGCATGTGGTTACTACTGGCGAGTGCTAATGATTTCTATGAACTGAGGGTAGCGGCTAGCCGGAGAGTCACCTATCGTCGCCTGATCCTCATCACGTTACAAATGGTCGTCCTTTATTTGATCGGGTTCTTTTTAGCGCAACCGCTGGCGCTCCCCCGTTTGTTTGTACTTTATTATGCGGCAGCTTCTTTTTTGTTGATCGCACTGGTTCGCCTATTGAATCCTGCATTAGCTGGGTGGATGAGTGTGCGGCGGCGGGTGCTCATCGTCGGTACGGATTGGGCGGCGATGACGATGATCGGGGCGATTGGTCGCCATGCGCATGATGTTTACGATATTCGAGGTGTAATTGCCGAAGCGGATGATACCCTCAAAGATATTTGTGATGTTCCGGTAGTGGGTAGAGGGCAAGATATAGCCCGACTGGTTTATACCGAAAATATTAGTGAATTGATTGTCACCTCGACCCATGCTTTGAGTAGTGATATTTTCCAAGGGGTGATGGATGCTTATGAACATGGCGCGGCAATCGTTCCCATGCCCCTGTTGTATGAACGCATTACCGGTCAGGTTCCGGTTGAACACGTGATCAACAATTGGGCGGTTGTGCTGCCCATTGATGGCGGTTCGGTGTTCAGTGTTCAACTCGCTATCAAGCGTATTTTGGATATTATTATTGCCTTGATCGGAATGATTGTCTTTCTAGCATTACTGCCTTTTTTGGCTGTACTCATTCGGGTCGATTCACCCGGTAATATCTTCTATTCGCAGGAACGGACGGGCTTGAATGGGCGCATATTTCGCATCTATAAGCTGCGTTCAATGCGGGTGGATGCCGAAGCCAAAACCGGCGCAGTATTTAGCCATCAAGGCGATACACGGGTGACACGGGTCGGGCGCTTTA
>JBBSBS010000072.1:0-20142 GCA_038251045.1 Aggregatilineales bacterium
ACCACTGCCCGTCTATCTGGTCGAGAAATTTCGTGCCGAAAAAGGCGTGCAGTTCAAACAGGGCTTCGGCATGACCGAGTTTGGCCCCGGTGTATTCGCCTTGGCGCAGGAGGACGCGGTACGTAAAGCCGGCAGCATCGGCAGACCCAACTTCTTCGTAGACGCGCAAATCGTCGATGAATACAACCATCCCGTTCCCCCCGGTCAAATCGGTGAACTGGTACTGCGCGGCCCTTCCATGTGTTCCGGTTATTTTAACGACCAGCAGGCCAGCGATTTGGTCGTGGATGAGAATAATTGGTTTCATACTGGCGATCTAGCCATGATGGATGACCAGCACTACTTCACCATCGTTGACCGCAAGAAAGATATGTTCATCAGCGGTGGCGAAAACATCTATCCCACCGAAATTGAAAATGTGCTGTATAAGCATCCTGCCATAGAAATGTGCGCCGTGGTCGGAATGCCCGACGACAAATGGGGCGAACTCGGCAAAGCCTTTATCGTCCTCAAGGTCGGGCAGCAGGTGACTCATGAAGAATTGATGGCTCATATGCAGCATTTTCTGGCGGGTTACAAAGTGCCGCGCATGATCGAGTTCCGCGACAGCCTGCCCATTTCAGCGGCGGGCAAAATCTTGAAGCGCGAATTAATCAACCCCAACGCGGAGGCCACTCATGAGTCTTAGTATCGGCGACAGCGCCACCCGCACCAAAACCATCACCGATGCCGATGTCAAAAACTTCGCCGCAGCCACTGGTGACATGAACCCTGTGCATCTTGACGACGACTACGCAGCATCCACCCGCTTCGGCAAGCGCATCGCGCATGGAATGCTGACAGGCGGCATCATTTCTGCCATTCTAGGTAATGATCTCCCCGGCTCTGGAACGGTGTATCTGGGGCAGGATTTCAAATTCAAAGCGCCGGTTTTCATCGGAGACACGGTAACGGCACGGGTAGAGTTGGTGAAGTACCGCGAAGACAAGCGGATCGCCACCTTTCACACCACCTGCACCAATCAGGACGGCGTACTGGTATTAGAGGGTGAGGCGGTGGTGATCGCACCCTAACCGCTTTTGGATATTTTTAAGAAAAAGATTGTATGGAGGTAAGTAATGCGTAAATCAGTTCTTTTATTAGTGGTCGTTATTTTTTCAACGTTGATGCTGGCGGTGAATGTGACCGCCGCGCAGGAAGCCGAGCCGCTGGTTATCGGCTTGATGGTTGACCAATCAGGTCCATTGACCATCTACGGGTATGAAGAGGAATACGGTTTCAAGCTCGGCCTGTTGTATGCAGCCGGTGTCAATCCGGCGGATTATGACAACGATGTGGATGCAGCTTTAGCAGCAGCATCTGTCGGTGGTCGTTCGGTCAAGGTCGTCATGCGCGACAACGGCAGCGATGCCGAAAAAGCCGCCAGTCAGGCGCGTGAATTGATCGAGCAAGAAGGCGCAGAAATTCTAGTAGGCTCACCCAGTTCCGGTGTCATGACCGGTGTGCAGCAGGTCGCCAAGGACTCAGACGTTGTTCTGTTTGTTGATCCGGCAGCCTCGCCCGCCATTACTGGCGCGAACTTCAACGTCAACACCTTCCGCATCTGCCGCAACACTTTCCAGGACTTTTTGGCCTTTGCACCTTATGCAACCGCCGAAATCGGCAAGAACTTCGTCATTCTGGCGATTGATAACGACTTCGGTAAAGCTTCCGCTGGCGCTGCACAGGGAATATTGGGCGCAGCCGGAATCGTTTTTGACGGCGACCCGATTTATGCACCGTTGGATACCACCGATTTCACCCCCTACATCCAGCAAGTGTTGAACTCTGGTGCGAACGCTCTACTGCCGATATGGGCAGGTGATAGCTCGGTGACCTTGTTCCAACAGCTTGCGGAATTGGGTGTCAACAAGAAGATGGCAGTCGTCGCCGCCTTCAACTCCAACGATATTGTTGCCGCCAGCGACCCCAGCACCATTGGTAACGTGTCATGGATTGTCTATCAGTACGCCTTCCCCACCAATGAAATCAACGACTGGATGGTTGAGCAGTATCAAGCCGTTTACAAAGATTGGCCGGATCTGTTCAGCGAATGTTCATTCGCCACCGCACAGGCTCTCGTCAAGGCAGTTGAAACCACCAATGGCGACACCCTGCCTGAATCCTTAATCCCTGTCTTGGAAGGCATGATCTTCAACGGCCCGAAGGGTATCTACGGCATCCGCCCGTCGGATCATCAAGCACTGGTTCCCATGTATATCGCCAAGCTGAATAACCTTGACGACAAAGATCAGAAGTTTTATGAACTGCTGGCGGAAATCCCCGCAACCGACATCATCCCGCCCGTTATGCTGCCAGAAGACATGATGAGCCGCACTGATGCTGATGCCGCCTTCTTGGATGCGCTAAAAGCCGCCAAGTAACCGTACCATTGCGGGAATAACTTCCTGTATTTCTCGCGTAGGGGAGGGTCTGAGACCCTCCCGACAAAAATCAGTCAGTTAATCAAAAAGAGGGGCGGTCATCATGCCGCCCTCGTTAAAAATAATGTGATGATACAAAATTCAATTATTCTTGAAACGCAGGCGTTACAAAAAGTATTTGGTGGCTTAGTTGCTGTGGAGGATGTCAGCATCCAGATTCAACGCGGCAGCACCCACTCCATTATTGGCCCCAACGGCGCGGGCAAAACCACCTTTTTTAACTTGCTCACCGGTCAGCACAAACCGACGCAGGGCACTGTCTTCTTTAATGGGCAGGATATTACCAATGTAGCCATTCATCATCGGGCGCATCTCGGCATCGGGCGTTCTTTCCAAATCACCAACATATTCCCCAACCTCACCGTCCTCGAAAACACCCGTCTGGCGATCCAAGCCATCAAAGGCACAGGTTTCCATTTCTGGCGGCGTGCGGAAAGCATGACCACCTACACTCACCGTGCGCTCGAAATTCTGGAACGGCTGGGCTTACATACCGAGGCCGATTCACCCGCTAACGTACTGCCGCATGGTGGCAAGCGCAAACTCGAACTGGCAATCTTACTGGCTTCCGATGCGCAGCTTCTACTCTTAGATGAACCGACGGCAGGCATGGCATCCGAACAGGTTCCCGACCTCATGAAAATTATCGGTGAAATTAGCGCCGCTGGAGACCGCACCATCGTGATGGTTGAACACAACATGGATATTGTCATGGGCATCTCCGACCGCATCACTGTCATGAGCAGTGGTCGTGTCCTGACCGAAGGCACACCCACCGCCATCGCTGCCGATAAAATCGTCCAGAATGTGTACCTCGGCGGCCTCTATGATCTGGCGGAGTCCTGAACCATGACCAACATTCTCGAAGTGCAGGCCATCCACACATTTATCGGGCAGTTCCACATCCTAGAAGGCGTGAGCGTCAGCGTGCCGCAGGGCAGCATCACCGTTCTCTTGGGCCGTAATGGCGCGGGCAAAACCACCACCCTCAAAAGTATCATGGGCATGACCCCGCCTACTAAGGGCAGCATCACCTTTGAAGGCCAGTCCTTAGTCGGCAAGCGCCCCTATACCATCGCCCAGCGTGGTATCGGCTACGTACCCGAACATCGCGCCATCTTCAAAGACTTAACCGTGACCGAAAACCTACAAATTGCCGAACGTAAATCCGGTGATCTTGCCCGTAAAGCTGATTTGATCTTCGAGTTGTTTCCAGACCTCAAGCGCCTCTCTCAACTTCCCGGTGGCAGTCTCTCCGGCGGGCAGCAGCAAATGCTGGCGATAGCCCGCGCCCTCGTGCCCGACAATCACCTGCTCTTGATTGACGAGCCGAGCGAAGGCTTAGCGCCGGTCATCATCGAAAACTTAATGCAGTCTATTCGTCAGCTAGCAGCCCACACCAGCATCTTGCTGGTCGAACAAAACTTCCGTATGGCGAGCAAACTGGCTGATCATTACGTCATGATCGACAACGGGCAAAGCCCCATCAGTGGGCAAATGAGTGATCTGGTGCAAGACGAGGCACTTGTGCAGCGTTACCTCGGCGTAGCCAAACAGGGGGTAGCATGACCACCACCATCCGGCGCAGTTCAACCCTCGCCATCATCGCCATCATCGGCGGCCTGCTGCTGTTCAACCTGCTCAAATCCGGCGGTAACCTCGGCAACTTCGGCATCACCGTCCTCTCCGGTTTATTTCAGGGGATGCTGTTGTTTCTGGTCGCGTCTGGCCTCTCCATCATTTTCGGCCTTATGGATATTCTCAATCTGGCGCAGGGCACATACTTTATGCTCGGCGCATATGTGGCCTACGACATTCAGCATCCCGGCGGGGTTGTTGATCTCACCAGCCTCGTGCCTGATCCTAACCTTCGCTTTCCGCTGGCACTAATCGGTGCGGTTTTGGTCGGTGGTTTGATGGGCATCGTGCTTGAACGTGGCCTCCTGCGCCAGTTGTATTCCCGCCCGGTTTTCCAATTGGTACTGACCTTCGGTGTCGCTTTGGTCATGACTGAAGCCATCAAGTTCATCTGGACGACCACCCCCTATAGTTGGACAGAAGTGTTCGGCCTGCGTACCCAAACCTTCGAGATCTTCGGGCAAGGCTTCAGCGTCTATCGTCTCTTTATCATTGGCATGGGCTTCGTGCTGATCTTTGGCATCGCCATCCTCCTGCGTCGCAGCCGAATCGGTATCATTATCCGTGCTGGTGTTGAAGACAGCGCTATGGTCGAGGCACTTGGCATCAACGTTCGCGCCGTGTTCACACTGGTCTTTACCCTCGGTTGTGCCGTAGCCGCTTTAGGTGGTGCTGTCGCAGCCCCATTCTTGGGGGCATCATCCTCCCTTGCCGATGCCTTCTTATTGCAAGCAGTAGCAGTCGTGGTACTCGGTGGCATGGGCAGTTACGAAGGCAGCGCTGTCGGCAGCATTATCGTTGGGCTGGCAATCGCCGTGGCGCAGGATGCTGCTATCGGCACATCATTTTCGGTACTGCCCAGCATCACACCCATGCTGGTGCTGATCTTGATCTTACTCTTGCGCCCCAGCGGCTTGTTCGGAAGCACGAGGTAGAACCACATGGGGCAAAATATGACACGTACACTGCGTGAAAACTGGCTGTATGGCCTGATCTTCCTCGGCTTATTACTATTCCCCTTCATCGTCGGCTGGCTAACAGGTTCCAGCCCGCTCGGTGTCCCGCGCGGCGACCGCATGATTATGCGCGGCGAATCCGTTCGCTGGCAGGCTGTACTAATCGAACTGTTCATCCTATCGATTCTGGCGATGAGTTATAACCTCATGTTCGGCTTTACCGGAGTCATTTCATTCGGTCATGCCCTGTTTTTTGGCATGGGTGGTTATGTTCTGGGGTTGATGCTGGAATTTACCGCGATAGAAACCGGTGCAGCCGTAATCGTCGGCATCCTCGCGGGGGTCGCGGTTTGTGGGGTGATCGGCCTGCTCGTCGGGCTGGTATCGCTCCGGCTTCGCGGCGTGTACTTCACCATTTTTACGCTGGCAATCGCCGAAATGTTCTTCATCTACTTCGGGCGCTTACCGCTCACGCGCGCCGAAGATGGCTTCCCCATCTCTGATTTACCAACTTGGCTTGACCCCTCTCAAAACCGCCTCAATTTTTATTTTGTTGCCCTCCTGATATTTGTCGCTACATTTCTGTTCATTCGCCGCTTGATGAACTCGCCCACCGGAACCGTATTCAAAGCCGTCCGCGAAAATGAAGATCGGGCGCAGGCCATCGGCTACAACACCTTACGCTATAAACTGTTAGCCATCATTCTGGCGGGGATGATTGCCGCGCTCGCCGGTATGCTCCAAGTTCTCTTGAACAAAAAAGTCGGGCCGGAACTGCTCGGCATCAGCAACACCGTCAACCCTCTGCTCATGACCATCATCGGCGGCGTGGGCACTTTCACCGGGCCGGTAATTGGTGCGGGCGGCCTGCACATCCTCGATACCGTCCTGCGCGAATCAGTCATTACGCTCGGTAGTGTCAGCATTCGCATTGCCGATATATGGGAACTGCTCTTAGGCGGCATCTTCATTCTCACCGTCATCATTTTCCCGCAGGGCATCGTCGGCACATGGCAGCGCTGGCGAACACGCCGCATTACGCCCAACACCAGCGAAACAAGCGCGACCTAGGATTTACGTCACCCTGCATCGCATATCGCTGCAAAATCGAATCATGCTATGATACGCAAACCTACTCATCAACCAATCGGATACAAATATGCGTCGTTTAAACGTGTTTTTGCTGCTCATGATTTTAGGTTTTACGCCCGTACTCGCTCAGGATAACCAACCCACCATTGCCGACCTGATCAAATCGAATGCTAAACTTACTCAGCTTGCCGCCGCCATCAACCTTGCCGACCCAGTTGTTCTGGAAACGTTGAATGATCCCGCTGCCGAATTAACAATTTATGCGCCAACCGATCAGGCATTTCAGACATTCGCCAATGCCTTGCCTCAATCCGATTCCATCGAACACATTATCACTGAAAAAGACACGCTTGATGCCGTCTTAGAAGACAAGGCCCTCTTGACCGAGGTGCTGCTTAATCACATCACACAGGGCAAGATTGATTTGATGGCGCTGGTCGAACGTTTGCGCGGGAATTCCACACGCGAAATCACCCTCAATAATGATTTAATCTATATCTCCGCGACCTTTGATAGTGGCGGTCATATGGTAACGAATGAGGGCATACGGCTTAATGGTGAATTCCACGTTGATCTAAACGTCATGGGCATAGAAGCCAGTAATGGCGTAATCTATCTGATTGACGGCGTATTGCTGCCAGAAACACGCACAATCGCCCGAATCATTGCCGACAACGCGGCTGATCCAGACTATCCCGATTTTATAATCCTCACCAAAATCCTTGAAGCGGCTGATCCCGCCATTCTAGAACTACTGGCTGATCCTGCTGCCGATGTGACCCTCTTTACCCCGATTGACGCAGCATTTGACAGCTTAAGCCCCCAAGAACTCGCAAGCCTTACGCAAGATAGCGCACAGGCGACAGCCTTTCTGAATCGTTACATCAGCCCCGATTTAGTGTACGGATTTAACCTTTTTCCCAAGATGAATGCCGATGGCACACTCGAAATTAAGATGATGGATGGTTCGGTTGCGATTATAACCTTGCCTGAAGAACGATTTTACGGTGAGTTTAATTTTAACGGTGCATTTGTCGGCCTTCCGGATACCGTTGCCAAAAATGGTCTCATTCAATATCTGGATAATCTGCCAGTTCCGGCGGGCGAGGGCTAGTCTATTACCTGGAACATACCCCTCGCGAAACATCTTCCTAATGGTGTGCTTGGCAGACTAATCTGCCGCACACCATCTGTTAACTGGCTCATTTACGGATACTTGATTACAATAATCAAAAGGTTGTTGCGGGAAATGATGTGTGAAGCGCTTTATTGATTACGGACTCCTGATTATTTTATTCATCCTGTTGGTCGGGTGCAGTCCTGCACAACAACAGCTTGCACAACCCTTGCCAACCCGCGCTTCGCTGGAACAACCGCCATCATTGGATGATGCTGCCAATGTCGCCATCAACTTCCTTGAAGATTGGCGCTTGGGTGACTTTGACTCGCTCTATAACAACATAACCTTTTCCACCCGCGAAAGTATCTCCAAAGAGACGTTTATCGCCACCTATTCCGATGCCGCCGAGTCGATGACCCTCGAAAGCCTCAGCTATACTCCCGGTGCATCCTTGTTCCGTGATCCGCAGCGCGCCGATGTGGTGAACTTCAATTACAATATCACCTTTAATACACGCATGTTGGGCAGCTTCGACGACAACGCCCGCAACATGCAGTTGGTGTTTGATAAAGCTGAAAATGCATGGCGCGTCGCATGGACACCCGGCGACATCTTCGGCCTGATGGCAAGCGGTGGCAAACTCCGCTTGGAACTGAGCGTTCCCAGCCGCGCCAACATTTATGACGACAAAGGCCGTGTACTCGCAGACCAGAGTGGTCGCGTGGTTAATGTGCAGGCCGTCAAAAAAGACATTGCCGATTGGGGCGCGTGTCTGAACATTCTCGCTCCGGCGATGGATAAAGACCCCGACACCCTCCAGAAAATCTACGACCGTTCACAGGCCGCTTGGCTGGTAGATCTGGGCACGATAGAACCCGCCGTCTACGATCAGCAGCATACCCAGATGGAAACCACCTGCGCTGCCCAGTTCGAGAGTCGCCCCGTACGCCAGTATAGCAACGGCACAGCTGCCGCCAGCATCATCGGCTCGGTCGGCTACCCTGATGAGGCCGATTTACCGGCTGTCGAAGCGCAGGGCTTCAACTCCGATTCAATTCTCGGCAAGAGTGGTATTGAATTTTCGTGGGATGAAACCCTACGCGGGCATCCCGGCGCACGTCTGTTGATCGTCAGCCCCGCTGGCGAAGTATTACGTGAAGTGACTCGCGTGCCCTCCACCCCGCCGCAAAGTGTCTGGCTGACCATTGATACCGATTTCCAACTGCAAGTGCAGTCCATTTTAGCCAGCTACTATGACCGCATGAAGTTGGCAGATCAGTCAAAGGGTGCATCAGCCGTCGTCTTTGATATTCATACCGGCGCGGTACTGGCGATGGTCAGTTACCCCACCTACGACATTAATGTTTTCGCGCCATTTTCCCTCTTGGGACGGGCACAAGCACAGGCCACCATAGCCCAGTTAGCCAATGACCCGCGCCGTCCGGTGCTCAACCGCCCGACTCAGGGTGCATATCCCCTCGGCTCGGTCATGAAACTGGCGACTTCGATGGCGGTAGCGAACAGTGGCATCTATACGCTTGATCAACCCTATGTCTGCACTGGCATTTTCACCCGCGAAGGCAACTTCACCCGTTACGACTGGTATCCACAGGGGCATGGACGTGTCAACCTCCGCAGCGCCATCACCCAGAGCTGCAACCCCTACTTCTATGAAGTCGGTTACCAGATGAATCTGGTTAATCCCGAAACACTCCCAAGTTATCAGCAGCGCTTCTTCGGGCAATCCACCGGCATGACTGATCTGGCGGAAAACCCCGGCTTTATCCCTGACCCCCAGTGGAAAATCCAGAACACCGGTTTACCGTGGACGCAGTCTGATGCCATCAATATCGCCATCGGGCAGGGCGAGGTACAGGTTACGCCGCTTCAAGTCGTGCGCATGGTCGCCGCCATTGCTAACGGGGGCACACTTCTTAAACCGCAGCTCGTCGCCAAAGCTGGTATTCTCGGTGAAGCCTCCAGCTACACCATGACTCCTAACGCGTTTGCCGATGCCAACATCAAACCCGAAGTCTTGGAGATCATCCGCGCTGGCATGTGTGATGTCACCACCAAATCCTTCGGTACGGCTGAATATCAGTTCCGCAACGATGATGCCCTTCAACAGCTCGGTGTCTGTGGTAAAACCGGTACCGCACAGGATGTTCCCCGTCCTACACACGCATGGTTCGCCGCATATGCTCCCCGCGAAAACCCCGAAATCGCCATCGTCGTCATGGTCGAAAACGGCGGTGAAGGTTCCGGTGTCGCCGCGCCCATCACCCGCGACATTCTCGATTACTACTTCTTTCAGATGAAGAAATAACACCCTATGAAAACCATTGGCTTACTCGGCGGCATGAGCTGGGAATCATCACTCGAATACTACCGAATCATCAATGAAGAAATGAAACGTCGTCTGGGTGGATTGCACTCGGCGCAGTGTTTACTCTGGTCGTTTGATTTTGCCGAAATTGAAGCCCTGCAAATGGCTGGGGATTGGGATGGTGCGGCTCAAAAAATGGTCGCTGCCGCCCAATCTTTGGAGAGTGGCGGGGCACAGGGCATCGTCATCTGCACCAACACCATGCACAAACTCGCCCCACAGGTACAGGCCGCCATCAGCATTCCCATCCTGCATATAGCGGATACCACCGCCACCCATATTCGTGCCGACGGTCTGCACACCATCGGTTTGCTCGGTACAAAATTCACGATGGAGCAGGATTTCTACAAAGGCCGCCTCATCGATAACTTTGGCCTGAGTGTCATCACCCCCAGCCCCGCCGACCGTCAGATCATCCACGATGTCATCTATGACCAACTCTGTTTGGGGGATGTCCGCGACGACTCGCGCCGTGAATACCTGCGCATTATGGACGATCTCACCGCGCAGGGCGCACAGGGTGTAATCCTCGGCTGCACCGAAATCACGCTCCTCATCAAACCGGAACATACGGGTATCCGTTTGTATGATACGACTCTGCTCCATGCGCTGGCTGCCGTTGATTGGTCACTGGCTGAGGATTAGGCATTGGCCTATCTCTCAAAACTTCTAGCTATTGATGCCCAACAATAGGATGCGGCACATATGGCGCTTCTAAGTAGGCGACATCTTCCTGAGTCAGCTTAACGGACAGTGCGCCGACAGCATCTTCCAGATGTGAAATCTTGGTTGCCCCGATGATAGGTGCGGTCACGGGTTCCTTCTGCAACAACCACGCCAGCGCAATATGAACGCGCGCTACACCGAGTTTCTTCGAGATTTCTGCGACTCGCTCCACAACCCGTTGATCGGTTTCGGCTGCCGCATCGTACTTCATTTTCTGGATTTGATCGGTTTCTGCACGAAGCGTACTTTCAGATGAGTGGTCGCGTGTCAATCGTCCCGATGCCAGTGGACTATACGGAATCACGCCGGTTTTTTCTTCGCGGCAAAGCGGCAGCATCTCACGCTCTTCTTCGCGGTATATCAGGTTCAGGTGATCTTGCATCGAGACAAACCGTGTCCAACCGTGCTTCTCGGCAACATGCAGCGCCTTCTGGAACTGCCACGCGAACATGGCGGACGCTCCGATGTAGCGTGCCTTACCCGCCTTCACCACATCATGCAGCGCTTCCATTGTCTCCTCAATTGGCGTTTCGTAATCCCAGCGATGAATCTGGTAGAGGTCTACGTAATCCGTCCCAAGCCGCTTGAGGCTTTTGTCGATCTCGCTCATGATCGCCTTGCGTGACAGCCCTGAGCCATTGGGCGCATCAGACATTTTGCCATGAACTTTGGTAGCAATAACTACCTCATCGCGGTTAGCGAAATCCCTCAAAGCGCGTCCGAGAATTTCCTCACTCGTGCCAATAGAATAGACGTTGGCTGTATCAAAGAAATTGATCCCCAATTCGAGGGCTTTCTTGATAATCGGTCGGCTGTTTTCCTCGTCGAGTACCCATTTATGAATCCAACGTGCCGCATCCCCAAATCCCATACAGCCCAGACAGATGCGTGAGACTTTCGTTCCGGTTGAACCTAATCGAACGTATTCCACAGTCTTCCCCTTTCAAGTACTGTCTCAGGACTTCGGTTGTCATCTGACAAGTTTACAACAACCCTCAATAGAACCTCGTTTTACAGTTACACCACCGTTTCGATCACCTTATGAGCCACCGTCAGCATGGCATCAGGCCAATTCAGTTCTTTGCGTAAGAAGCGCGGCAGCAGGTAGCGTTCTTCACGGCTGATAATGACTTTCCACATACGGCGGGCGTTCGGGATTTTCCCCAGAGCATAGTAGCACAAGGCCATCGCTGCCACAGGCTCGGCTTCCAAGGGCGCACGGCTGCTGATGCGCTGGAAGTTCAGCAACGCCTCGGCAAATTTCCCATCCACAAACTGTGCCTTCGCTGCACCCATATCATCCTGCATGGCGTAACCTAATTTGAAGTCTTATAACCACGCTGTATTTTAAGCCCAGCTACGCATCTATCTGTAGCTCCAATTCAGCAATTGACGATAAAATAGTGATTGTACTATCTCAGAGGATACTCATGCCTACTGCAAACGCCCTCGCCATCCCGCCCGACTTTTTGTACTGCTGGCACATCAAGCGCCCGTGGGTGTCGTCCTGCGACGCGGGCCAAGCAGTTGGGTGCAAATGAGGCATACCGATACGGATACATTTGAAGCAGGTCAGTGGTTAAAAGGACGTGTGTATGAAAACAAATGTGACCTATCTTCCGATGGCAAGCTGATAATTTACTTCGTCCATAAGGGGAATAACTGGCGATTACATCCTGATTATGGCTTCGCATGGACAGCCATCAGCAAACCGCCATATTTTACCGCACTCGCTTTATGGCCTGAAAATGGCACTTGGGGCGGCGGCGGTTATTTTATAGACGCGAAAACAGTTCGCATATACGTCTCTAAAGACAGCTACCATCCCAATCATCCACCGCGTGGATTAACCATTTTGGATAGTGACACTAAAGTCGTTCTGAATGCGGAAAGGCGCGTACAAGTTGGTCGCTCACGTTGGGACGTTGTTCATCAAGGCCGTGACGTTCAGGAAAGTTATAAAGCCCTGTGGTCCTCACTTAATGAGGATACCTTCCAGACTCAATTAGATGTGGATGGCGATTGGTATCAGTTGTTAGATATGGAAATGGCCGGCAAAAGCCGTGACCCTTGGCTCGTTAAACTCAATCCGCCCACCATTTGGCGTAAACAATACTCTAATTACACTATCGAGAAGCATTATTTTGGCTACCGTCAAAACCTCCACGATGTCATCTATGACCAACTGTGTTTGGGGGATGTCCGCGACGACTCGCGCCGTGAATACCTGCGCATTATGGACGATTTCACCGCGCAGGGCGCACAGGGTGTAATCCTCGGCTGCACCGAAATCACGCTCCTCATCAAACCTGAACACACACCCATTCGCCTCTACGACACCACCTTACTGCATGCCCTTGCCGCTGTCGATTGGTCACTCGCCAACTAATCGACGGATCGCTATAATCCAACCAAAATGAACTTTTAAGAGAAAGGGTTATTTCAGCGATGGCTATTATTGGAGCCCACCATACCAGTTATACCGTTCGTGATACCGAGCGTTCACTTCAGTTTTACCGTGATCTATTGGGTTTTGAAGTGATCGTGAATCGTCCCGAAGTTACGCTTGATTATTTTCGTACCATTATCGGTTTTCCGGATGCCATTGTTCATAATGCTGTCCTGCGAATTCCCGGCACAACCCACCTCCTTGAGTTGAATGGCTACAAACACCCAAAGGGGACACCCCAAGACCTCACGCCGAATAACCCCGGCAGCGGTCACATTTGTTATTTTGTGGATGATCTTCAGCCGTTTTATGAAAAGCTCAAGGCAGCCGGAGTGGAATTTATCAGTTCGCCCACCTATCTCGATCAAGGCCCAAACATAGGGGGTTGGGCACTCTACATGAAAGACCCCGATGGCATTGTGATCGAGTTATTGCAGCCCGCCCAAAAACCGTAGCTTTAATTCCCTCCCACGTAAACGTTTACGTGGGAGGGTCTTCTTACGCTAACCCACGCGGACGTTACCCCACCTTCGGATATTGCACCGCTAGTCCGGCGATTTCCACAGGCGCTGTCACCAGATTCCACCCGCACAAATTAGCAATGATGAGTGTCTTTAAGTCCGCGCCGCCAAAGGCAATATTCGTGGGTGCAATCAACATGAGCTGCTCCCAATCGTCATAGAGCGTTACCAACTTGCCGTCCGTACCAAAACGAAAAATAATATTCGGGTTATAGCAGGAAATATACAGGTTGCCTTGACTGTCGAATGCCACACCATCCGGCACAGTCCGCGGCAGTTCGACCACAACCGAACGTGTTTCAGCCGAACCATCGCCGTTAAACGAAATTTTTGAAATCAGCGGCGGGCTTGATTCGACGACATACAACGACCGCCCATCAACACCCAGACACATGCCGTTGGTAAATCCGTTCGCCTGCCGATCCCAAATTTCGGCTTGACCATTTGGACGAATACGCCAGATGAAGCCGTTCTTCGCCCCCCAATCGCCCGAATCGGACACGTACAGGTTGCCGTCCGCATCGAATACCGGATAATTCGGCACGCGCATCTTTTGCTCGCTGTTGCCATCACAATAGGCAGAAACCTCGCCAGCCGGGGTCACTTTCACGATTTCCTTGCGCCCTTGGTCACACACGTAAACATTGCCCGCAGCATCATGTGCCAATCCCAGCGCAAAGCCGCCCGTGTTCGCCAGTGTTTCACATGACTGATCCGCTAGATCAATCCGGTAGATTTGCCCCGCCTCACCACCCGCATACACCTTGCCATCTGGCCCCCATGCCACCCCTTCAGGATGATCGAGGCCAGCAGGTAAAACCGTTAAACTTAAAATATTTTCGCTCATCGTAAAAATCCTTTTTAGGTTTCGTTCGCCGTCGTGAAAGCCGTTTCAAAGGGATAAAACAGGTGATAGGCTGTCCAACCACCATCCACCTTCATCACTTCGCCGGTCATAAATGACGCTTCACTGCTGGCGAGGAAAGTCACGGCCTCCACCACTTCATTCAGTTCGCCCAAACGCCCCATCGGAATCCGGCTGACATAAGCTTCTTCCGTCACCAACCCTTGGTCAATCCCTTGCTGTACCAGATCAGTCATCACCACACCGGGGGCAACCCCGTTAACGCGCACACCCTGTTCCGCCCATTCTGCTGCCAACACTTTTGTCAGCATAATCAATCCGGCTTTGGCGGCACAGTAAGGTGCCCGTGCTTTCTGTGCGAGGAAACCGTTCACCGATGCCACATTGACCATCGCCCCATGACCCTGTTCAAGCATCACTTTACCCACATAATGCGCGCAGTAGAACGCGCCGGAAAGCATCACACCAATATCCGCGTCCCAATCTTCCGGTTCCAGATCAACCGCTAAACCCTTGTGCGCCACCCCTGCATTATTGATCCATACATCTATTTTGCCGTGACCTGCCACGACACGCTCCACCACACTTTTGACCGCTTTGGCATCGCGCACATCCAATTGTTCAAAGGTCACGTTGAGTGTAGCCGCCGCCTCGCGTCCAATTTCTGCATTAATTTCAGCGATGACCACTTTTGCGCCTTCGCTGGCAAAACGTTCCGCCAGCGCATAACCGATGCCGCGTCCTGCGCCCGTCACCACCACCACTTGATTTTCAAATCGCATGTCACACCCCCTATAGCGGCAAATTACCCCACGCGGTCCAGCCGCCATCGACCGTTACCGTCGTCGCAGTAATATAACTGGCACGGTCACTCACAAGAAATTGCACCACGCTGGCGATTTCGTCCACTTCGCCCACGCGCCCCATCGGCGTTCGCTTATTGTATTGGTCGAGCGAGGCAATCCCTTCATCGACCAACTGTTGCAAAATCGCGGTACGGGTGACACCGGGCGCAACACTCACCACCCGCACGCCGCGCCGCGCCCATTCGGTGCCGATATTCTCCGTCAGGCTGATGACCGCTGCCTTAGCACTGTTATAAGCCGAGCGCATCGGCCATGCGCCCAAACCACCAATCGAGCTGATGTTGAGGATCACACCTTTGCGCTGTTCCAACATCACCCGTCCCACTGATTGAATACACATAAAAACGCCGTTGTACATAACATCCACCTGCTTATGCCACTTGTCCAACGGGAAAGTTTCGGTCGGGCCAATCTCCGCCAATCCCGCGTTATTGACCAGAATATCGATCCGCCCGAACTGTGCTTTTACGGCATCCGTAAGGGCATTCACACTGTCGGCCTTCGTCACATCCGTTTGCTGAAAATGCGCCTTGAAGCCCTCGGCGCGTAGCTTGGCGACCGCTTCATTTCCCGTTTGCGGATTAAACTCGGCGATTACTGCCGTCGCCCCCGCTTTGCATAACCGCGTCGCAATACCAAATCCAATCCCGCGCCCCGCGCCCGTCACAATCGCAATCCGTCCCTCTAACTCACCCATAATTCCCTGTTACTTTCGCTCTTGAATAACTATTTTTTACCCGAAGAACCGCTAGTAATCGATGCGAAATCGATTGTTTGGTTTCCTCCCTCGCTTGCGCGGGAGGACTAAGGAAGGGGTTCGCATTTTCACACTAATTTTTCTTTGGTAAGTTGTCAGATGCTACCTGATAGCGCACCACGAATTGCATCCTCGTACGGCAGAGTCTCAGACTATCCCATTATGCTTTGCAGCCACCAACGTTTATTTTAGGTTTGTCAGCATACTAATTTCTAACCCACCACCAACATTATAGCCTCGCCCCTCGCCTGCAAAGTTAACCCCGACCTCGCTTAAGAGTGACCAAATGTCCGACCAAAATGTAACCCGTTTCCACCGCATATCGGTTATGCTGTTCACAGGGCTAGATGTACACGTTTGCCACCGGCAAACCCCATCTTTAACCCTCACGCACCTTAACATTCCGAACGCACATCGCCGCCGACACAAAATCACTTTCGAAATTGCAGAAATTGCAGCATTTTCCGCAGTTTCGGCACTTCACTCCCTCAAATCCGCCGTCAAAACCGGTTGTAACAACAACATCAACTGCAACATTTGCATATTTTGAATCAAAATGTACTCATCAAGCCGCCATCCACCACCAGCAGTTGCCCCGTCATATAACGGCAGTAACTCGATGCCAGAAACACCACCGTGCCCGATACATCTTCCGGCAAACCTGTGCGCCGCAATGGCACTTTCCCGCGTTTGACGTACCATTCCAAAAAGTCCGGTGTGGTCGTTTCATCCACACCGTCAATAAAGGACATCGGCGTTCGCATAAAACCCGGCGCAACACAATTCACCAGAATGTTGTACTTGCCCAGCTCCACAGCCATCGACTTGGTGTAGGCGATAATGCCACCTTTAGCCGCGTTATAAGCGCCGGCATCACCGCTGGCAGCGAATCCCTGTATCGACACGATGCTGATAATGCGCCCATACTCGCGTTCCACCATATGCGGCGCGACCAGCTTGGAACCCATGTAAACCGCTTCCAGATTGACCGTGATCTGCTTTCGCCAATTTTCCAACGTGTCGTTCAAAATTGTCCCGTAGATGGCAATAGCGGCGTTGTTCACCAGCGCGTCAATTTTGCCCTTCCACGTGATGATATCCTTAACAACCTGCGCATAAGCCTCGTAGTCGCTAATGTCCAGCGCGAAGGCTTTGGCCTCGCCGCCTGCCGCTTCGATTTTGGCGCGGGTAGCTTCCAACGTTTCTGGATTGCGTTCCAACAGGGCGACCGCCGCTCCTTCCCGTGCAAACTCCAACGAAATCGCTTCACCCAGTCCTTGTCCTGCGCCCGTTACGATAGCCACTTGCCCATCGAGTAAACCCATCATCTCACTCCAAATCAGTGAACGTTGATCAAAATAGCTGCTTTAACTCACTCGCGCTTCTACCCGTGTTGATAACGACTCGCCCGCTTGCAGCACCCGCGCATCACCGGATGCCACCGACTCGCCCAGCGGATTTTGCGCGATCCACGGTTCAATACCCAGTGCGTACGGCATCCCCTTGAAGGGCAAAGCCTCCGCGCCACCGTAGGGCTGCCAGCTAATAATCCACTTGAACACCGACGAATCCCAATACAGGCCGAAGGTCAGCTTGAGGCGTGGATTAGTAACCGTCACCCAACCATCCGTCAGGTCTGTCAGATAAACATCATCATGGCTGTGTACCTCCGCACCCGGCACGACCCGCAAATCGACTCGTTCGCCTGTTCGTGTCAGCGCGTTAGGCCATGCCTCATGCTGACCGGCAGCTAACCGCGCGGTTTTTTCCTCATAAATCTGGTCGATAGTAGTGATCGTTTGGGCGGCGCTTTGTAACTCACAACCCGCCTCCAACCACGAACCACCCACCACACAATGATGCCCCCACACGAAATGCTGTGCCGTAGTGCCGATGTTGGTCACTTTCTCATCCAGAATCAGCCGTGCCGAACCCCGCTCCAAACGCATCGTGCGTTCAAGCCGGAAGCGCGTCAACCGCGTCTCTACCTCAAAATGCACAGCGATCGCCTCGTCGCTTTCGGTTTCAATCTGATACTGCCACGGCAGCGTGACCACCTCACCATGAAACGGAATCGTTTGCCCGTTGTAGGTAGTCGGGCCGTTGCAGCTTGGGAATAATTCCTGCCAGCAGCCCTCGTAATTTTGCAAGAAACCCATATCCGCGCTGCCATCATGCGGCGGCGATCCCGGCGGCCATAACCCGATCGGGTTTTTCCACAGGAAATCTATCCCGCTTGGCTTGTGTAAAAACGCATAAATATCCGCGCCTTTTTCGGGCAGCACCGTAATCCGCAGCACATCATTTTCGAGATAAAGGGCTTTATGTCCGGCTTCCGTTCCGGTTGTGATCTGGCATGTCATAAACGTTCCTATTTTTGCTATGAATTCTAAATAGTTGTAAGCGTATCCACTCGCTTATTATCCCTTGACCGCACCCGCCACCATGCCGCGAATGAAATAACGTTGGAACACGATATAAACAATCAACATCGGCGCACTTGCCAGCGCCATCCCCGCCATGCTCAAGGGGATGTTCTGCAAAAAGCGCCCCTGAAACACACTCACCCCGACCATCAACGTTCGCAAGCGTTCGTCCGGCAGAAACAGCAGGGCAATCAGCAGGTCATTCCATACATAGAGCAGGTTGACGATGAATAACGTCACCAGTGGTGGGCCAGAAAGCGGCAGGATGATGCGCCACAGCACGCCAACCGTCGAAGCACCATCTATCAACGCCGCTTCGAGTAATTCGGTGGGGATGGTGCGGAAGAATGTCACCAGCAGGTACACCGAAAATGGACACATCAATCCCGCGTAGATCAGGATCACACCCTGATATTTACCTAAGAGTCCGATTTGCGAGAACAGTACGAACAGCGGCACGACCATGACCACCGGCGGCACAGCCATAAGTGACGTAGACAGCGACATCAAGAACTCGCGCCCGAAAAAGCGCATCCGCGCGATAGCATAAGCCGCCAGCGCCGAAATCACCGTACTCAGCAGTACCGAGCCGACCGAGATCAGGGTGCTGTTACCCATCCACAGGAAAAATGGATGCTCCGTCAAAACCGTGTTGTAGTTATCAAAAACGATCTGGGCAGGAAAACCGATGCGGTCATCCAAATACGCCTGCGGTGTCTTGAGGGACGAGATGATGATGAAATAAGCCGGAACCAGCGCAATGATCGCTGCAATCAGCAGCAAGGTCTGTAACGAAATTTTGACCACCGAAGGTTGGTTGCGGGTTGCGCCATTCTTGTCTTTTGGTGTGACCTCCGAGGCCGAGATGCTGTCACGGCTCATCATTGCAACTCCTCCGCTGCGGCGTTTCTACGAATATAAAACAGCACAAACATCAGCGTAGCAGTCACCAGAAAGAGCAGGACCGAGGCCGCCGAAGCAATCCCCGGCAGATGTTTCTCAAACGCCCAATTGTAGATGTAAAGTTCCAGCACCATCGTGCCGTTAGCCGGTGCGCCTTTCCCCGGCACAATATACACATAGGCGAAGACCGAGGCCGCCATCGTAATCAGGCCGATCACCAGATAAAACTCGATCACCCCTTTAAGCTGTGGAATGACGATAAAGCGTGTTCGCTGCCACCAGTTTGCCCCGTCGAGTTGTGCGGCCTCGGTCAGTTCCTCATTCAGCGACAGCAGCCGCGAGACAAACAGAATGATGCCAAACGCCGACTCGCGCCACACAATCATTGTGAGAACTGTCCAGATAGCGACGTTCTTATCACCTAGCCAATCCAGCGCGATGTTTTCCAATCCAGCCGCCCGTAAAATCTGGTTGACCGGCCCGTTGAACTGGAACATGTTCTTCAGAACCACGCCGACAATCGGCACGGCAATGACGTAAGGTAGAAACACCACGACGCGGAAAAAACGCCAGCCGCGCAGGCGTTCATATAAAGCAATCGCGATCACGAGCGACACGAACAACAGCGGTATCACCGCCAGCAGCAGTTGTAAATTATGGGCGATAGCCGCACCGAAAACCGGATCTTTGAACAACGATTCGAAGTTGCCCGATCCGATATACGGGCCGTCAAACCCCCGAATACGCTTGAGGCTGAAATCAAAAACCTTAACCAGTGGATAGCCAAATATCAACAACAGGATGGCAACCAGCGGGGCGATAAATAAGTAAGGGGTAATCGCTTTTGTACGAACCATTTTTGCTACTCAGTAAAAACTAGAATTTTCGCGTCCACCTCTGCTTCTGCATTTTGCTCCCTCCTCGCGTTCGGGAGGGTGGGGTGGGGTTCTTGCT